>JBDKSY010000159.1:0-2971 GCA_039680395.1 Anaerolineaceae bacterium
GGACCAAAAATAAGCCAGATCGCCACTGTTTTGGCAACAAAATTTAGACCCAGCCCTCCAAAAATTTCGTTCACTCCACCAAATATTTTCATCAACCCTGGTAATAAAGCCCACAGAATACCACCAATTGCACCGCAGATGATCGCAATGGTTGTTATCATGCTCGGAGCCAGGCTGGTTTGGTCCAGTAATCGGAAAGCCCCAACCGTAAATATGGCGCCAAAAGTGATCTGACCTTCCATACCAATATTCCAAAGGCCAGCAGTAAATGTGAACAGCAACCCCGATGTGGCGATCACAAGTGGAACCCAGGATGCCAGGACAGTGGATATTTTTATCGGCGTTCCAAAAGCTCCAATAAGAATATTTTTATATGCTTCAATCGGTTGTGCTTTGGCGATTACCAGCACAAGTGACGTGAATAGCAAAGCCATAAGAATGGCTGATAGCCTGATCCCAAGATCAATCCAGGTAGATTTCTTCAGCATTGCAGGAGTACGACCTGCCTGTGGTTCTAATGACATACAGACACTCCTCCGATATGTCTTACCAACCTTTACCACCAATTAACTGTCCAAGTTCTTCAACAGACGTTGTATTTGCCTCAATAGGCTTCGATACCAGACCACCAAAGAATACAAGTATCCGGTCGCTATATTGGATGATCTCATCCAGATCAGAAGAAGTGAACACTATAGATGTACCTTCCTTACATCTTTCTTTCATCTTCGACCATATCCAGATAGCTGATTCAATATCCAAACCACGTGTAGGATGTTCCAGCAAGATCAAACTCAACTTGTTGCGCAACAGTGCCAGCAATGCACGCTGTTGGTTTCCCCCAGATAATTGCTCGATGCGACTGACAGGTGTACCTTTAATGTAGAAATCGCGGATCCGTTGCTCAGTGAGATCTATTGCACTTTTCTGATCTACAAATAACTCACGATGTTCTTCAGATAGAATAAAATGTTCAGTAAGGGTCAGACCAGGGATCAGTCCTTCTTCCAGCCTGGCCGTTGGCAGGTATGCAATACCAGCCTTTTTGAAAGCCGCATAAGTCTTTCCTGCGAAATTCTTCCCATCAACGAGTATTTTCCCACTGACGGGGCGCATTAATCCAGCTAACATACGCAACAGCAATCGTTGACCTGAGCCTTCCATTCCGGCAAGTCCAATCACCTCACCGCAATTCAGCTCCAGGTTGATATTTCGCATACGAAGCCGGTAATCTTCCAACCCAATATTATCCAATTTAAGAGAACAGACATCTTGTTTTGAGGTAGTTTTGCTCCCTACCTCGATAGACTTGCCAAACATCATATTAACAAATCTATCGGTGTTATACGGTGGTTCGACTTCCCCTACAAGTTGTCCCTGCCGTAGTACAGCAACATGGCTGCACAATCCTTCTACTTCTTCAAGCTTATGAGAAACAAAAATTACCGTCAACCCCTGGCTTGCCAGCTTCACAAGGGTGGCAAACAACTTTTCTTTTTGATTTGCCGAGATGCCTGTTGTAGGTTCATCCAGAATAAGAACTTTGACGCCTAACCAGAGCAACCGTAATATTTCCAATTGCTGCCGTTCGCCGACGGTTAATGTCTCAACGAAAGTACCGGGTTTGATTTGAAAATCAAACTCTTCCGATAATCGTATGATCTCTTTCTCGACTTCCTTCTTTTTGGGAAATAACCCGCCAGATCTTCCAAGCAGGAAATTATCAATAACTTTCATGGGAGGAAAGTCAAGTGGATCCTGGTGTAGCATACCAATTCCAAGCTCGACTGCAATCTCCGGAGAGGATATTTTTACTGCTTTATCATCAAGCAAAATTTCTCCAGATTCTGCCTGATAAAATCCTGAAAGTATTTTCATTAAAGTGCTTTTTCCAGCGCCATTTTCCCCCAGGATGCCAAAGATGCTGCCTGAAGTAATTTTCAGACAAATATCATCATTTGCATGGACCTTTCCAAACCACTTATGAATATGCGAGAATGAAATATTCAACCGATTACCCTCAAGATTGAAAAATATGAGGGGAAGGGAAATCCTTCCCCTCATGCTTTAGCTTGACTTACTCGCTTTGACCTTCCATGCCTTCCAGCAACTGAGGAAGATACCAGACCTGAAAATCGGTCGCAACTACACCATCAGCAAGGTATTCAGTACCATCTTGCAAATTAACTGGACCAGTCCACAAATTCAGACCGCCACCTAATTCACCAATGAACTGATCAACCAGAGCAGAGTTCTCTTCTGAGAGTGCTCCGCCTTTGTTGAAACCAACTGCTGAAGTATCTGGGTTATTGATGTCAGCCCAATCTGGACCAATAAGTTCAAATGAGGATTCCCAGGTACCATCCTGAATGGATTGGATCGCCTTTACGTAGGAGGGACCCCAGTTGAAGTACTCGACGCCAAGGCAGACATCATCAGCACCTTCGCAAGCGCCTTTGTAATCATACGGTAACGCCCAGACTTTCTTACCATCAGCAGCAAATTTCTTTGCTTCTGTGAGAGCTTCTGTAGTGTCAATTGAGCTGATCACTACATCGTAACCAGTGTTGTAGAAATCATCAGCTACCTGCGTAGGATCAAGAGTTACACCAGGAAGGTTGAACCAGAAACCGATCCAGGTTACTTTGAATTGCAGTTCAGCGGGATCTTTCTTAAGGTAATTTGTCCAGCAATATTTTGCGCCCAGATAAGCAGAAGCAGCAAAACGGCGGGTTTCATCATTGATCAATGGACCAAGGAAGCCGATCTTGCCAGTTTGTGAAGTCAGGGCAGCAGCACAGCCAGCGATCATCTTGCCATATTCCATGCGACCCATGATGTTCTTCATGTTAGGAAGATCTACATAATTCTTGCCATCTTTCCAGGCAGAATCACCGGAAGCATGAATAACATAGATATCTGGATGCTCTTGGGCAAACTTGATCGCATTGTCTTTCTGGTCGTCAGAGTT
>JBDKSY010000160.1:0-1720 GCA_039680395.1 Anaerolineaceae bacterium
AAGAAACCTGCTTTGTTAAGTGTAGCGCCAAATACTGTGCTGCCTGGTTGCTTTTCGACTGGAAGAGATTCACCAGTAAGCATGGACTCATCAACGGTAGATTTCCCTTCCACAACAACCCCATCCACCGGGATTTTTGATCCAGGTTTGACCAGAACAATATCACCGATCAGCACATCTTCGACTGCCAGTTCTACTTCCTGATCATTTCTGATAACGGTTGCTGTTTTGGGTTGCAGATTCAGCAGTCTTTTGATAGCTTCACTGGTGCGGCCTTTTGCCTTCGCTTCAAGATATTTTCCCAATCTGATAAGCGTGATGATAACTGCAGCTGTTTCAAGATATGGATGTCCTTCCAATAATCCAAGAACGATGGGCAGAGAATAAAAGTAAGCTACAGAACTACCCATGGCAATTAGAACGTCCATATTGGCAGATTTATTTTTTAAAGCTTTAAAAGCACTTATGTAATACTGTTTACCAACATAAAATTGAACCGGTGTTGCTAACACCAGCATAACCCAATCCAACCATCGAGAATGTGCAATCGCCATGGGGAGGAGGCCAAAATCTCGACTCATTGAAAGGAGAAACAATGGAATGGTAAGCACCAGGCCGATGATCAGAAGCTTCTTCTGATGGGCAATTTCAGCTTCGCGAGCCTTTGCTTCAGCATCTTCTAAGTTATCGCCTTTTTCAATAACATCAAAACCAGCACGTCTGATGGCTTTATAAATTTCTACCTGGCTGATGATCGTTGGAATATATTGGAGATGTACGTTTTGAGATGCAATGTTGACTTGAGCAGATGTGATGCCTTCTTGTTTTAGCAAAACTTTTTCAAGCCGAGTTGCATCCACTGTATCAGCTAATCCCGTGATACCAATGTTCAGTTCACCTCTTGCCACATCGTAACCTGCTTTTTGGATCTTGCTTACAATCTGATCAAGAGAAAGATAATTGGGATCAAATGTAACCGTTGCTCTTTCGTTGGAAAGATTGACATTTGATTGCTGTACACCTTCCAGTTTATTCAAATTGCGCTCAATGGTAGCAACGCAGTTCGCACAAGTCATTCCTGTGATTGGCAGGATAATCTGTTTTTTTTCGCTCATGATCTCCTGATAATAAGAGAGCGAACTAGCTCCCTTTGAAAGTCTCAGTTATTGGGTGGATAATTTATCTCGGTGAGTAATTTAACAATTGTTTCTTCATTAGCAGGAGAGGCAAAGGTAACAATCACCTGCTTACTGGTAACATCAGCATTCACCGATTGCACACCAGGCAGCTCTGATAATTCATTGACTATAGTATGAACACAATGCTGGCAGGAAATGCCAGGGATAGTATATTGAACAGTTGACATATTTACCTCCATTTTTACACTTTTGTAGCGGTTTCGAATACTTCTGCTATTTCAGATAAAACACGTTCGCGTTCATCAACGTCATCTCCGCGCACGGCTGTAGTAAGGCAACTTTTTAGATGATTATCCAGGATAAGGGTGCTTACTTTATTGAGGGCGGCCTGTACAGCCTGGATTTGCTTGATGATATCAATACAATATTTCTCATCTTCCAGCATTTTCACAATACCATGTACATGACCTTCTACCGTTTTCATTCGAGTTAATGCGTCAGTATTTTTCATGTTGTACTTTCTCCAAACCCACCCCATAGGGGATGGGGTATATAATTAGTATAACTAATAAGATACAAAA
>JBDKSY010000161.1:0-2226 GCA_039680395.1 Anaerolineaceae bacterium
TCAGGGCGGCTGGATTACGCAAGGATTGGTCACGGCCAATAAACTGATAACGGTCTGATTCATGACGCGCTACTGCCTGACTCCCATTCACCACCAGCATATGCCCCATGTAGATATTGGTTTCTTGATCAGAGCGCGAACGGCGCATGAAGATCTGTAAATTCAACTCCGGAATGAATTCACTCTCGATAAAAAACTTATTGAAAGCAGGATGGCGGGCATCAGCAGCCTGGGCCGCAAGGATCACTTCGCCATAGGATGTCAGTCGAAGGTCACGAGGCTGCCCGATGTTATTTTGCAGGTGGATACGGCGAATCTCTACCGGATCGTCTGGAGCAACCGTAACCTGCATGGTAGAAGTCAGTTCATTTTCTGTACGCCGGAAGACAGCCATATGGGCGAAGAAAGTGACCTGCATATCCACTGCATTACCAGGAATAGGCTGGTGGGCGGCTGACCAGAGCCCACCCTGTTTTCTCGACTCCGACTCCAGCTCCTGGATGTAGATCCAGGTTCCCCACGGGTCCAATACACCGTCTGGTTGCCAGCGTGTCAGATCAATATCGCGCCAGGAGCTGTATCCGCCGCCCATATTAGAGAGAAGTACATTGTAGTTGCCATTCGAAAGAAGATTTACCTGGGGAATGGCAGTTTGCACGGGCACTCTCCAGGGGATGATTTCTTCCGCAACAGCCGTTAGCCGTTGCACCCCCTTAACATCCTCAGCATATGGATCTTGCGATGGTACCGCATGAGGGATCTGCTCTTGTAGAAGCAACTCAACGCTTTGGATGCGCGGGTCACTATGCAAGCGCTGGATCATGATGTCTTCATGGAGGAAGTTAGCGATCGCCATCAGGATCATGCCCTGGTGGTGTGTCATGTATTCGCCCACGACAGCGGATGTCTCATCGAGCAGCAAACGATCAGGGGTGAAATCTATCGACTCATAAACGCCGTACAAGCCAATCATTTTTTGTTCGATCAGGCTGGTAAGGTTGTGCAGCACAGCATGCGGGTCATAACCAATTGCCATGAGAGAGGCATAAGGGGCAACAACCAGATCATCTCCCAACCCACGCTTAAAACCCAGCCCGGGTACGCCAAAAGCGCGATACTGGTAATTCTGATTGGCATCGAAGCGGTAAAATCCAGATTCAGAGATGCCCCATGGAACCCCTTTTGCTTTCCCGTAGGCAATTTGATGAAGAACCGCTCCCTGAGCGCTATAAGCCAGCAGCGTGCCTGGGTAAGAGCGCAAAAAGAGTGGCGGCATCAGGTACTCGAACATTGTCCCGCTCCATGAGAGTAAGACATATGAATTTTCTACTTTTGTCACTGGTCGTCCCAGGTACAGCCAGTGAGATTGTGGCACATCGCCTTTAGCGATGGCTATGATCGAAGAAATCCGAGCTTCTGAAGCCAGTAGATCGTAATAATTCTGGTCGAGCTGGCCTGTGACGAGGTTAAATCCGATATGGAAGACACGACGCTGTGAATGATAGAGGAAGTTAAAGTCCATCTCATTGACATATTGTTCGGCACGCGTCATGATTTGACTATATTTCATTTCCAGTGAAACCGCATTTTCGTCAGCATGCTTCAGTACCTCGACCACCTTTTCAAGCCATTCCCGTGCAGCATCTCCTGACCAAAGAATAGGTTTAGCGACCGTCTTTGGGATTACCTCCGCTTTTGGTAATAAATTACGCAGGTTTTCGATGTGACGATACGCTTCCTCGATGCGGTCATGAACCTGCTTAAACGCAATATTATTGGGTAAACAGGTCCTCAAAGCGATCATCGTTTCCAATAATTGAGGTTCATGGAACTGTAAAGGAAGGTTCTCAAAAAAGGGAATCCAGGGTACCAACTCGGTGATTGTCCGCTGTACGGCCAGATGGTGCCGTTCCGTCTGAGCGGCAACTTCCTGTAGCTTCCCAAGGGATTCCAGATTGAAAGCGGATCGGCCCACCATTACGAGTTTCATCAGGCGCTGTGAAAGATCTTGCCAGAACGGCCCACTAACTTTCAGATAAAGGGGGTACCATAGTTCTTCCTTCGATCGGACGGACAGAATTTCGGTGCGAATGGCTGTAATCCGTTGGTTGATCTCTTCGACCTGTTGATCAAATTCAGCTTTGCGCATGCCTGTCAGCGTTTCAGTCAGGTTGGCAAGTGTGTCCAGATAACCCTGCCATAAAGCCCATCGGAAGATGGGTTCGT
>JBDKSY010000162.1:0-1960 GCA_039680395.1 Anaerolineaceae bacterium
CACCCCGGAGGGCTTCGTTATCCTCACGATCAAAGGGAATACCTTCTTCATCAGCCAGTTGTTTCCAGGCCAGATAATGGAACTCAGAAGTATCTGTCAGAACACCATCCAAGTCGAAAATTGCTCCCAAAATTGGGAAAGCAGGTTGATTTGTTTGGTTATTTTGATATTGCGAATCTGATTGCTGAGGATTGACTTTTTCCTCGCCCGATAAATCGCCTGATTTTAAATCAAACTCATACCGTTTATTTAAATATTGAATGTTGAAATGAAGACGGGTCCATTTTGGGGGAAGGTGAGGAATTGCGATTGGACCTTCAGGAGTGATTTTCAAACCACCAAAACCAAATATGCAAGCCTGCCACAAGCCGCCATTCGTAGCTGCATGAATACCATCGGATGAATTTCCGCGAGCATCCTTTAGATCAGTATTTGCTGCAAACCGAAATAACTGATAAGCATTTTCGATTTCTCCTACGCGGACAGCCATAATTGCCTGAATGGGTGGTCCCAGTGAAGACCCATAGGTCAGATCGGTACGAGGGGTATAGTATTCCCAGTTGATTTTGACGATGTCTTGATCAAAATTCTCTTCAAAGAGGTACATCATCATCAGTACATCTGGTTGTTTCAATATTTGAATTTTTTGTCCATCCTCAAATCCAAACAATGCCTGTACCGATTGAGTACGAGGTTCCAGAGAAGATAGATCAACCTGCTTGAGGTTAAAAAAGCCATCGCATTGTTCAAACAGGTGAGTGGAGGAATCAAAATTGATATAGATCTTCTCAATAATATCCTCCCAGTGAATCAAACGCTGTGCAGAAAGATCGAGCCGGTTTTCGAGTTCTTGAGCTTTCGTTGGCGCAAATTGGTGTAACCAGTCAAGAATTTCCAATGCCTTCTTGAGGTTCCATCGGATCATATAGTTGGTGTAGATATCGTTATTTACATGATCATGATTTTCATCCGGTCCGATTACGTCATTTATTTCATACCGTTGATGTTCCTCGTTCCATTCAGCTCGACTTCCCCAATAACGTGCTGTATCCAGAATGATCTCAGCACCATATTTGACAATGTAGTGGTCGTCTCCTGTTATTCTCCAGTATTGCTCGATTGCATACACAACATCGGCAGTGATATGCAGTTCAATATCGCCACACCAAATGCGGATAAGTTCGCCATTGGGGAGGGGAACCCAGCGCGGAGTAGTCTCTACACCAGTTGCAGCACTTTCCCAGGCAAAACAGGCTCCTTCATGTCCGTGATCTCTGGCTTTTGATTGGGCACCTGCCAGGGTGTGAAAGCGGTATTTTAATAAATTAAGTGCAATCTGCGGCTGCGTATAGGTGAAGAAGGGAAGGATGAATATTTCAGTATCCCAAAAAGTATGACCTCTATAGCCGAATCCACTGAGAGTCTTGGCGGCAATGCTGACATGGTCATCCTGACGTGGACCAGCAATGAGTAACTGGAACAAGCTATAACGCAAGGCGAGGTCAGATTCATCATCGCCCTCTATCGTGATATCACTCATTTCCCATTCGCGTTCCCAGGCTTTACGGTTCGCTTCCCAAAGAGCTGCGTAGCCACAAGAGCAGGCACGATTTAATAAATTTAAGGCAGTACTTTTTGGATCGGCAGTATCACGACTGGTAAATACTGTGGTGATTTTTTCAACCGTAGCGGTTTCACCTGGCTGGAGGTGGACTTCCAATACTCGTTCCGGCGACCAGTGGTTATCCCAATATTCCTGGCGCAACGGTGATTTATTGATCAAACCCAGATGAAAGGCTTCACAAAGATTGATATTGGTTGCGCGCGTTTCCAAACACAAAAACACGTTTTGGTTATTATCCTGTCCTTGAGTCTTCCAGTTCCAATGCGCCCAACCAGTATTGTCTGTATGCCCAGGTAAACTGGAACGGATTTCTACTGGGCCAGAATAATCAATTGA
>JBDKSY010000163.1:0-3400 GCA_039680395.1 Anaerolineaceae bacterium
CTGGTTTCCATCACCAGTACAGCGTGATCACTTTTTTCCACATACTCAAAAGCCTGACCTATATGCAGGTCTGCGTTCAACAGGCATGCAGGTCCTGAACCCATTGCGAAGAAAGTATCCTTTTTCACTGGCCAGTTCGCAGATTGGCAAAGAAAACAGCTCAAAAGAGGTTGATCACTATCAATAGTTACCCAGGGCCACGGCATATCAAGAAGAGAACCCTGTTCGACTCTGACAGATCCCAGCCCAGCAATACCCACTTCAGCCAAGATCTGGCCTGCAAGGAATCCACCTGAGCAAGCCACACCCGCATCAATAACCCAGGTACCACAGGGTTTTATCTCACTTAACATTCCTGCCTGCTCAAAAAGACTTTGCCTGTACAACAATATTTTCCAGGCGTTTTCATTCATTGAATTCATAGACCAGCACCTCTCCCTTGCCCGATACCAGATGATCACCGGTGTAACGAAATATTGCTTTGCGCCACCATGAAGGGGGAACAGAGAATGACAATGATTTTAACCAATTAAAGTAGATATGCAACCAGTTTGGATCAGCATACCCTGCTGATCGAAATCCTGGTAATAGCGAAGAACTGCATCCCGCCACCAGGCTGCCACGTTTCATACCCACGCCCGCATTCTTGCCCAGGTTCCCCAGGCAGAGAATTGTACCCGCGTTCATACGAGCGCCAGTATACGATTCGCAATCGCCTCCAATGGCAATGAAACCACGGCACATGGCTGTACCGATTTCTTTCCCTGCATTACCTTTTATCAGGATGGTACCACCCTGCATCCCTTTCGTTTCGCCTGCTTTTGCAACTCCGCACCAATCGCCTGTATTGCCTGAAACCCGGATCAAGCCGCCCGCCATGGCTATCCCCAGGCAATTGGCTGCATTACCGCGTACTTCGATCTGGCCACCACTCATTTCCTGCCCAATATACCCCCCCGCATCTCCGTCAATGATCAATTTTCCAGCACGCATCTGTTGCCCTGCATGCTGGATCAGGTTGGTTTTGCCTGCAAGGATCACTTCATCATCAGATTCAGAATAGCAGGTCAGGGTAAATACCTCACCCAGATTTACTAGCTTGTTGTCAGTGAATATTTGCATGTGCTCAATATCTTGCACCGATTGATGAACAATATCATCTATCTGTATCATACTGAAGTCAACCGGCAGCCTGGTGTCAGGGCGAGTTTCAATGATCATGCGCATGCTGAATACTCCTTCAGAAGATCGTGTAGATACAGGTGATAGGGTCCCAGTTTCCCGCCATAATTTCCAGCCGTGATCTGGATCACCCCCGGGAGACAAGCTGCGCGTATGGCTGCCGCCATGGCTTTACCAACACATGCTTCGCTTGTTCCATCAATCACGAGTTCATACGCAGTGTTGGCATCCTCTGGTAGTTGGGTAGCCACACGGCTGCGCAAAGTGGGGCAAAAAACATCATTGGTTGAAGCACGCAAAAACTGATATTTTGAACGTGGTTTACTTGGGCTGCGGCATACCCCTCCTGGAAACGGTGCTATCGCCCCTACAGTGTCCCGTACAGCCTGTGCGGCAGCTTCAGCAGCTTCAAGAGTGCAAACGCGGTCTTTTCCCAGGATGATCAGGTTACCACCGCCAACGCCTTCTCCAATCCCAAAAGACTCATCTACCACGAATTCACCATCTGCAACCGGAATGCGCCAGAAACGACGGTTTCCGAGTAATTTACTGGATTGATATCCATCGCCAAAATATCGCAGTTTCCCTCCCACGGGAACAGTCATGGTAGATTCGAGACCATTGAAACAGGCAGAGGTTGCCGAAGGAAGTATCGCCTGCCCGATGCGGGTCATTAAATGCTCTTCAAGCTTCTCGGCAGAGTAGCTGAAAAGGTACAGCACCTGCCCTGGTCTGCCATCCGGTGTACTCTCGGGAGGAAGAACCTCACCTGATCCAGATTCGCAGCTACAGCCAATGATGGAAATAGCCAACCCTCCGGCTGTTTGTGCTGCCAGTAATGCCAGGCGGCTGGTATCAGCCGTGATGATCAAGCGGCTATATACCATTGGGAATGCCTCTGCAAATGTATCATCAATCAAGACGTTGTTGAGGTACATGGCACCTCCAGTACATCTGGGATACAACTATCTCCCAGCGCATATTGGTCAACCGGAAAAGAGAGATAATCAGCCAGTTCCGCTCTGATATACGGTAATCGTGTTTCATCCCAGGCAGGTCGAGTGATCAAGGTATTTCCCGATTGCTGCTTAATTTGCTTTCCATTCTCTATGACGATCTCTCCCCGCCGCATCACCCAGGCTGGTTTTTCGAACATGGCTTTGATATCGTCCCGTTTTGTGTAGCAACGAATATCTGCCAGCGCACCAGGATCCAGATGCCCTCTGTCCTGCAATCCAAGCGCTTTTGCGGGACCATAACTGGTCATGGTGAAAATCTCACCTAAAGAATACTCCCGGTCAATATCAGCCAACCCTGACCTTTCGCGTATCTTCGGGTGCATCTGCTTCAGAATTTCTTGACGGGCAGAGCTGTTCATCAACCATGCGATGATCTGGGGGTAAGCGGTAAATGGCGCACCATTAGGATGATCGGTAGTTAAGAACATCCTTGTTGGCTCGGGAAACCGCAGTAAAAGCTCCAGCCCAGTTGCCCATTGTACAGAACTGGTAAGGTCTTTGGCTTTATACTGCAGTGGAAGGATATTATTTCCGCCTTCGCATTCCACCTGACGGCTGATCCAGGGTTGTTTGGAATGTTGGTGCAGCAGGCTTAATGCTGAAGTATCGGCTGAAACTGCCATGGCAGAGCCGAACATGATCTGCCCTACATCACAGGTGATCTGTGGGAAAGATTCGAGCGTTTGAGCCACCTGCTCTGCTTGTGATGTAAACCCGCCAGAATCATCTTTTCCATAGCAAAAGAATTGAATATGGCAGAGGTGCGCATGCTGCCCTTCCAATGCTCTGATCGTTTCGCAGAAGGAAGAGAAATTTCCCGGCTCTCCTAATTTGCAGGCATGCAGATGCACAGGATGTGGCAAACCCAGGTCGTTAACGATTTTCACGATGGTACGGATGATCTCTCGTTGTGTCAGGTTTCCCATTCCCAATGGGCTATCCAGGTCAGGTGCCTGTTTTCCAGCCTTCCATGCCAACCCGCCACCAGGATTGACCAGTTTCACTGCGTAGCCGCCTGAAACATGGATCAGCCATGCAAGGATATCGCGCACTGCTGACAGATCGTTTTTAACCAGGTTCTCTATTAACAGTGTATGGTCACCCATCAAGGTATAAGTACCTCTATCCACTCCGGATAAGTGATCCAGGTCTTTTATGGTTGCACGAGCGAACAATGGAGAACTGGCGGCATCAAAGAT
>JBDKSY010000164.1:0-24805 GCA_039680395.1 Anaerolineaceae bacterium
CAAATTATCATTCAACTCCTGGTACCAATCATCCCGGCATTAGAACGCAGGTTGAAGGATAACCCCCGAGAAGGGCAAAAATGGATGGAAAAATGGACCGTCATTCTGACCATCCCTATGGCTTTGCTTTCTGCAATCGGTCAAATTAATATCTTCAATTCTATGACCGGTGGTGCATCAATATTGAACAATTATGGCTTCAGTGGAGCTAATTTACTCCCGACCATTGCTGTTTTGCTTAGTATGATCGCAGGAACAATGTTTGGTATCTGGTTGGGCCAGCTTATTTCGGAATATGGCATTCCGAACCAGGGATTATCCCTGATCATTTTCTCGGGTATTGTCTCGAAAATTCCATCCAACTTTGGCTCAATGCTCGCTGATAAAGTAAACGGTTGGTGGTTAATGATCATAATTGTAGCCATTCTGCTGCTTACGATCTTTGCGATCGTTTATGTACAGCAAGGACGCCGTCATGTTCCAGTACTCTTCCCTGGTAGAAGGGTTGGCAACCGGATGTCTATGCCAGTACGCAGCAATTTACCTCTTATGGTGAATATGGCAGGAATGATCCCATTGATCTTTGCTCAATCTTTCTTGACCTTTCCAGCTATCATCGCAAGCTATTTTGTAAATTCTGGAACTGAATGGGTAAAGAACCTGGCTAACGGCATTTCCAACACCTTTGGTGGAAATAACCTCTGGTACTCTCTGATCTATTTTACGTTGGTAGTGCTGTTCACATTCTTCTACACAGATGTAATGTTCCAGCAACAGAATTATGGTGAGAACCTGAAACGCCAGGGAGCTCAAATACCTGGTGTGATCCGTGGAACACCCACCCAGAAATACCTTACGAAAGTCCAACGAAGAATTACTCTGCCAGGCGCGATCTTCCTGGGTCTGGTAGCCGTTCTGCCCTACATTTTAGGAATAATATTGCCGGTGGGTAGTTCAAAAGGTTTACTCCTCATCTCAGCGGCTGGTTTGTTGATCGTGGTAGGTGTTGTACGTGATACTTTTACCATTATCCAGACAGAGCTCAAATTGCATGGTTATGAAGAGGATCTGATCAAAGGATAGCCATGCGTAGATTTATCGTCTTACTCGGCCCTCCGGGGGCAGGAAAAGGTACACAGGCTAAAGGTCTGGCAGAAAAACTAAGACTGGCGCACATTTCTTCGGGAGATATCTTTCGAGAGAATTTAAAAGCGCAGACCGAACTTGGTAAATTAGCACAAACCTATATGGATCGCGGTGAACTGGTACCAGATGACGTAACCATCGCGATGATCAATGACCGATTGCAGAAGCCTGATTGCGACAGGGGTGCAGTTCTGGATGGTTTTCCACGAACCCCTGCGCAGGCTGATGCGCTCAAAGAAATGCTTAAAAAGTTGGATGGAGAAGTCATTCGTGCTCCATTCATTAATGTGCCAGCTCAGGTTCTGATCGAGCGATTAGGTGGGCGCTGGTCTTGCAGAGCGCAAGGTCATGTGTTCCATGAGATCAATAATCCACCGAAGACTGCAGGGGTGTGTGACTACGACGGTTCAGAATTGTACCAACGTGAGGATGATAAAGCTGAAACGGTAAAACGCCGTATTGATGTTTATATTCAGCAGACATCACCACTCTTGGACTATTATAAGAACGCCGGGTTACTGGTTGAAGTGGATGGCACACAAGCGATCGAAAAAGTGACGACGGATTTACTCGCCGCAATATAGAAAGAAGTAAAAATGTCTTGGGATCGTCAAATTAACTTAAAGAGCCAACATGAAATAGAGATCATGCGCGAAGCTGGCAGGATCAATGCTGAAGCGTTGGCTGCAGTTGCTGCGGCAATACAACCAGGCGTAACCACGGGCGAGTTGAATGAACTGGCAGAATCTGTACTGAAGAAATACGGTGCATATTCACCATTCAAGAATTACCCAGGTCCATATCCATACCCAAAAAGCGTATGCATTAGCATTAATGAAGAACTGGTACATGGAATACCTGGAAAACGTAAACTTAAATCCGGTGATATCGTTTCGATAGATTGCGGAACAGTTTACGAAGGTTATGTTGGTGATTCTGCTTTTACAAAAGGCGTTGGAGAAGTTTCTGAGCAAGCTCAAAAACTGATCACCGTAACGGAACAGGCGCTTTTTGCTGGAATCGAAAAAATGAAAGCTGGTAATTACCTTGGTGATGTTGGTTCTGCAGTACAGAAAGTTGCAGAGTCACAAGGTTTCTATGTAACTCGTGAGTACACGGGTCATGGGGTGGGGCGCAAGATGCACGAAGGTCCTCAGGTACCCAATTATGGGGCACCCGGCAAGGGCATGCTGTTAAAAACAGGAATGACGATTGCATTGGAACCCATGCTGTTGGTTGGCACATCTATGACTCGAGTAACACCAGATGAGTGGACGGTGGTATCAGAAGATGGTTCATTGACCTCTCATTTCGAACATTCGGTAGCAATTACCGAAAACGGTCCATTGATCCTTACCGCATTGGCGGATGGAAGTAATCCATGGGAAATCGCTGGACAGAGATAAGAAGTAAAGGTATAATTTTCTCTTTGGCTGTCCAAAGAAGGTGGAGGAACGTTTCATGAAGGTTACTACTTCTATCAAAAAACGATGCGCAAAATGCAAGATTGTAAAGCGCAGAGGTATTTTATACGTGATTTGCGAAAATCCAAAACATAAACAACGACAGGGATAGTAGGCTATGGCGAGAATTGAAGGTGTTGATCTTCCGCGTAATAAACGGATCGAAGTTGCCCTAACGTATATTTACGGTATTGGTTCAACTCGTGCGAAACAGATTATTTCTTCTACACAGATAAATCCCGATATTCGGGTGAAAGATCTGACCGAAGCAGATGCAACTGTTTTGCGTGAATACATTGCCAAAAACTATAAAGTTGAAGGTGATCTGCGCAGAGAAGTGCAGATGAGTATTAAACGGTTAATTGAAATTGGCTGCTACCGTGGTATGCGACATCGCCGAAACTTGCCGGTCCGTGGTCAACGTACACGCACGAACTCGAGAACTCGCAAGGGTCCGAAGAAGACCGTTGCAGGCCGCGGCCGTCGTCGTGGAGCAGCAAAGAAATAATCGAATTGACCACAATTGGTCAGGTAGGACCTTCCTCCTGCGGCAACCTGACCAGGCGTGTGTTTATTCGTGATCACGAACTTACAATGTGAGGGAAGATTCGAGGATATATGGCTCAAAATGTAAGATCTACCCGCCGTACCAGTTCGACGCGAAAGGCGAAACGAGCTGTATCAACGGCACAGGTGCATGTGTTTGCATCATTCAATAATACAATTGTCACAATCACTGACACCCAGGGCAATGCCATTTGTTGGGGCAGTTCAGGCTCAGCAGGTTTCAAGGGTTCGCGTAAGAGTACCCCATTCGCTGCTCGTCTGGCTGCAGAACAAGCAATTAAAACCGCTCAGACAATGGGCGTACAGGAAGTCGAACTGATCGTCAAGGGACCTGGCCCGGGTCGCGAATCCGCAATTCGTGCTGTACAGGCTGCTGGCATTAAGGTTCGATCTATTGCAGATGTGACACCGGTACCACACAATGGCTGCCGGCCACCAAAGAAACGCCGTGTATAAAAAGGAAGGATAAATATGGCGAGAGATATTGGTCCGGCATGTAAACGGTGCCGGCGTGAAGGTGAAAAACTGTTTTTGAAAGGTGAGCGCTGCTTTACTCCTAAATGCGCTTTTGAAATACGTGCTTATCCTCCAGGAGAACACGGTCGTTCAGGACAGGGGCGTGGTGGCGAACGAGCATCGGACTATTCGCGTCAGTTGCGTGCCAAACAAAAAGCCCGCCGTATGTACGGTATTCTGGAACGACAGTTCCAGCGCTATTTCGGACTTGCTCAACGTCGCCGTGGTTTGACTGGTTTCAACCTGCTACAAACCCTTGAACTTCGTCTGGACAATGTGATTTTCCGCATGGGTCTGGCTGAAAATCGTGCACAGGCTCGACAACTGGTTTCTCACGGACATTTCATGGTAAATGGCCGTCGCACTACCATTCCATCTATGTTATTACGCCCAGGCGATAGAATTTCATTGCGAGAAGTTTCTCGGAGCAGAACATTCTTTAAAGAGCTGCCCGATTTTGCTGAAAAACGTCAATGTGCAATGTGGTTGGATCGTGATGTGAAGAACCTTTCTGGTAGCGTATTACGTCTGCCAGAACGTGCTGAGATTGATGGTAACCTGTCGGAGCAACTGATCGTTGAGTATTACTCACGGTAGTATGAAACCAGCCGGTATGCGGTAGTACAGGGTATATCGGGAAAGGGTAATTATGGCTACAAATAGTGATATGGTACAACCAAAAATCGAGCGTGAAGCAGAAGCCCGTAATTACGGCAAGTTTGTGATCAGTCCACTTGAACGTGGATACGGTGTTACGCTTGGTAATGCTTTACGTCGCGTGCTGCTTTCTTCTTTGGAAGGGGCAGTAATTACATCCATCCAAATCCCAGATGTTCAACATGAATTTGGTGTGATCCCCGGTGTTCGCGAGGATGTGATCCAGGTTCTTTTACAGATCAAACAGGTTCGATTAATCCTTCATGATGTAGATACTGCCACTATCCATCTGGATGTGCGTGGAGCTGGCGAAGTAACCGCTGCAGATATTATCTTACCCCCTGAAGTAGAGATAGTGAACCCCGAGCTGTATCTTTTCTCAGTAGATGATAAAAATGCCCACCTCGAAATTGATATGACGGTAGAACGAGGGCGCGGATATCTACCTGCTGGCGAACGAATTAACAAGGTGATCGGTGTTTTACCTGTTGATGCTGTTTACAGCCCTGTCAAAAGAGTCAACTGGACAGTAAGTAGCGCTCGTGTTGGACAAAGCACAAATTTTGACAAATTAATCTTGGAAATCTGGACAGATGGCACTATTGGCCCAGAGAACGCACTGGTCAAGGCCTCCAAGATATTGATTGATCATCTGATCCACATTTCCGGGATCACTGAAGAATCTCTGTTGATCGCCCCTGAAAAAGAAGCTGGTTCATCAAGATTAACCAGTGAAGCAGCAGAAACCCCCATCGAAAATCTTGATCTTTCGGTGCGGGTATTCAACTCACTCAAGCGTACAGGCATTACCAATGTAGGTGATGTACTCGAACTGCTTGAGAAGGGTGATGAAGCAGTGATGTCGATCCGCAATTTTGGCGAAAAGAGCCTGGATGAACTGCGGATCAAAATGCAGGAAAAAGGCTTCCTGCTAGAAGAAAAAGAGACGGAGTAGGAAAAATGCGTCATCAGGTTGCAGGATATAAATTAGGAAGATCAAAAGACCAACGGTTGGCTTTGCGCAGGAACCTGATCCGCCAGCTGTTTACCCATGAACGAATTGAGACAACCCATACAAAAGCATTGGCAATTCGTGGTGAGGCAGAAAAATTGATCACGCTTGCACGCAAAAGTGGCAAAAGCAGTGATATTGAAAAAGTAAATGCCCGCCGCCTGGCAGCTGCACGGTTGGGAAATGACCCGGCTGTGGTTAAAAAATTATTTGATGAGATTGCCCCTCGTTTTGAGAACCGCAATGGCGGTTATTTACGTATGTTCCGACTTGGCCCACGCCTTGGCGATGCAGCGGAAATGGTTCTCATCGAACTGGTTGAAGAGTAATAATCCATCCCGGGAAAACCGGTTGGAATGGCACGTTACCAATTATTTATAACTTACGACGGCACAGACTTTCAGGGCTCACAGCGCCAGGGAAAGAAGCGTACTGTGCAACTCGTACTGGAAGACGCTTTGCGGATCATTGGTTGGAATGAAAGAAGTATCCAACTGGCAGGGCGGACCGACAGCGGGGTGCACGCTTCCTGTCAGGTGGCTGGCTGTAATCTCGAATGGAAACATTCGACTTCAGCATTAGAAAAAGCACTTAATGCACGATTGCCTGGCGACCTTGCGGTTACTCAGGTTAATCAAGTGGAAGAAAAGTTCCATGCCCGCTATGGAGCAACATCGAGAACATATCGTTATCGAATACTTGCCAGCCCCTTCCCAAACCCACTGGCAGAACGATATGCATGGCGAGTATGGCCAAAACCACTAATTGAGCCTTTGCAACGCACCGCAGTATTATTTTTAGGTGTACACGATTTCAGAGCTTTTGGTATGCCACCTAAAAAAGGCGGAAGTACTTTCCGGCAGGTATTTTCTTCACAATGGAGTGAGACCTCCGGCGGTATGGACTATGTGGTCTGTGCGAATGGATTTTTGTACCATATGGTTCGGCGAATGGTACAGGTACAACTTCTCGTGGCTGCTGAAAAGCTTTCTTTGTGTGATTTTGAGGACGCTCTTCAGAATGGGACCATCATACGAACGGGTATGGCTCCGGCACGAGGGTTGGTACTGGAAAAAGTGAGTTATGATGAAATCAGTTATCCAGAAAATAGTGGAGAGCTGATCGCTGATGTGGAATAACTTTGATAGTAAGTGGAGTTGAAGCGTGGAAAAGACCTACGTGATTAAAGGGAAACAAGAACCAAACTGGGTAGTTGTTGATGCAACGGATCAAACTCTTGGTCGTGTCACTGCCCTGATTGCTACCTATTTGCTTGGCAAACATAAGCCAACATTCACCCCAGGTGTAGACATGGGTGATGCAGTAGTGGTGATCAATGTAAGTAAGATGAAGATAACCCCCAAACGGTTAGATACCAAGATGTATCATCGTGTATCCGGCTATCCTGGTGGGTTAACCAGTATCCGGTTGCGAGATCAACTCGAGCAACATCCCGATCGAGTCATTCAGCATGCGGTGTGGGGCATGTTGCCTCATAACAAGCTTGGGAGAAAAATCCTCAAGCGGTTAAAAGTTTATGCGGGGAATGAGCATCCTCATACTGCTCAAAATCCCACACCAATTGTTTAGAGGAGCTGAGCAATTATGGCAGGACAATATACAGAAGGTGTAGGACGACGCAAGGAAAGTTCAGCACGTGTGCGCATTTCTAATGGCACAGGAATTTTCGTAGTAAATGACAAACCCGCTGAACAGTATTTCACCCGTATTGGTGATATTGAATCCATTGTGGCACCAATGCATGCCACAGGTATGGAGCCAGGTACTTTCGATATTACCGTGAAAGTAAATGGCGGCGGTGTTACCGGACAAACCGATGCCGTTCAATTAGGCATAGCACGTGCACTGCTAAAAATGAATTCTGAACTGGGACATCCTTTGCGCCAGGGTGGTTTCCTTACCCGAGACCCTCGTGTCAAGGAACGGAAAAAACCTGGTCTCAAACGTGCCCGTAAAGCACCTACTTATACAAAACGTTAGTATTTGTATTTGTAAAAAAACAATACTTGAGCTCCTGTTTGCCAAAAAAGCATTCTGGCAAATGGGAGCTTTGTATTGTAGAATCGGTTGAATAAAAACGTTAAGCATCCAATGGGAGAACGTGTATGGGTACGATCACAATCGTAGGATTAGGTCCAGGTGGCGCTGATCTGATCACAAGATCTGCATGGAATTGGCTGGCAGGTCAATCGGAAGTGTATGTTCGCACACGCCAGCACCCTGCAGTCGGTGAACTGCCTTCATCAATAAAAGTTATTTCTTTTGATGATTATTATCAAAACGGTGACACTTTTGAACAGGTATATGATCAGATTATTGCAAAAATTATCGAGCTCGGTGAACGGCCAGAAGGTGTGACTTACGCCGTACCAGGACATCCCATGGTAGCTGAAGCCACCTCTCCTGAAATCCTGCGGATCGCGAAAGAAAAAGGGATCCCCTGTAAAGTATTTGAAGCAATCAGCTTTTTAGAGCCCTGCTTTACTGCTTTAGAAATTGATCCATTTCCAAACCTGGTTATTTTTGATGCCATTGATCTGGTTCAGAGCAATTCACCAAAGTTTCCGACTTCTGTGCCTGTGTTGATTGGGCAGATCTATTCGCGTCAGGTTGCTGCTGAAGCGAAAATGACGTTGATGAATCTTTATCCTGATCTACACCAGGTAAGGATGGTGCATAATGCAGGTACCCCGCAGCAGGTTGTTGAGGATATTCCTTTATATGAAATAGATCGCAGCAAGCATATTGGTTTATTAAGTGCACTTTATCTTCCACCTTTGGGTAAGGGAACCTCGATGGAAGATTTTCAAGAACTGGTGGCGCATTTGAGAGCTCCCGATGGTTGCCCCTGGGATAAAGAACAAACACACTTATCTCT
This sequence comes from Anaerolineaceae bacterium, assembly GCA_039680395.1. Lineage (GTDB taxonomy): Bacteria > Chloroflexota > Anaerolineae > Anaerolineales > Anaerolineaceae > UBA4782. The sequence goes on from JBDKSY010000164.1 coordinate 8,261, forward strand.
GCGTTCGAACCTGCTCGAAGAAGCCTACGAAACTATTACAGCGCTTGATAATGAAGACCCCGACGCTTTACAGGAGGAATTAGGCGACCTTCTTCTTCAAATCGTGCTGCATGCGCAAATAGCATCTGAAAATGGCGATTTCACTTTGTCAGATGTGCTGCACGGTATTTACACGAAAATCGTACGCCGTCATCCGCATGTATTTGGCGATGTACAGGTGAATGGTGTAGATAATATTTTGCAAAATTGGGAAAAGATCAAAGCTGCCGAACGAGCTGGTAAAGCGGAAAAAGCAGAAAAAGGGTTGTTGGATGGCATTCCCGTTGCGTTACCTGCATTAAGCCAGGCGCAGGCGATCCAGGAGAGAGCTGCCCGGGTAGGATTCGACTGGAAGGAAATCCAGCCGGTTTTGAAAAAAGTCTATGAAGAATTACGAGAGATCGAAGAAGCTCAAACAAACGAAGAACAGGCTGAAGAGCTGGGGGATGTACTCTTTGCAGTAGTCAATCTTATCCGATGGTATGATGTGGATGCAGAATCTGCTTTACGTGCAACCAATTTAAAATTTCGTAAACGCTTTAAATATATTGAACAAAAAGCCCGAGAAAGTGGACGAACAACTTCTGAAATGCCTTTTGAGGAGATGGATGCACTTTGGGAAGAAGCGAAACAGAATCCAAAGGATTAGGGCAGAGAATCAAGAGAGTGATATTGTACTTTCGTTCGACAAAACAATAGGATTGATCTCGACTTTGTGTTTAAAGACCAATCTAAATAAACTGGCTTTATCCGGTAACTGGTCAAGTTCTTCGACCAGATCTGCATTGACCGTGCAATGCAGAATTACCTTCCTTTTCGTTGTTTCAACTGTCATATGAGTGATACGTTGCTGATGTGAGGCATCCAGACCATCTGCCAATCTAAGCATCGCAGCAAGCATTAACATGTTTTCCTTATCGGCAGGGTTGATCGCTACAAAATGATCATGTTTTGGGATCGGAAGCGCTCCACGATGGTAGCGCGCAATGGAGCCGATCAATAACCGCTCCTTCGCCGATAACCTCAAAAGTGGTGCTGAAAGAATGATCCGCAGGGTAGCTTTGTGATGGTTTTTCCAGCCATCAACCCAGCCAATATCATGCAGCAGGCTACTGCAAAGTAACAAGAACCTCTCAGGTTGGCTCATATGGTGCAAATCTAGCGTGGAGTCGAAAATATTGAGTGCAAGATGGGTTACTTGCTGAGTGTGTAGATCATCAACCTGGCAAGTTTGTGCCAATTGAATTACTGATTGCAATGAGGCAATTTGGTGAGTGGTCAGGTTAATGCCATAGTCCATCTATCCCTCTGATTCTGGTGTTTGAGGTGAAGGGCGAGGCATGGATAATGGTTCTGTGAGAGAGAGCCGAAGTCTATCCCATAAGCCTTCTTTTCTCCATTTTGCCCATTGTTCCAAAAAATCCTTGTAAAGCTGCTGACGGGTATTTGCCCTGTCTTGCATGAAAGCCATTAATCCGGGGCGAATAAAATTAAAAGGCGCTTCAGAAGTGTAATACTTTATCGTGCGTTTATTTTCACGCTCAATGAAACCTGGCAAAAAATCGGACCATACATCACAATCATGGATCGCTCCCAGAAATTCCTGAGAAGTACGGGCTGCGTTGACAGGCTTTTTGAGCTGGTCAGGGTACATTTCAGCGAAAGTTTCAAGCGTATACCGTAACCATTTCGCCTGTATGCGCATGGCATGTAATTCTTTTATATTTGCAGGATCGTATATGCTGATCTCGTACGCTAAAAAACATTCAAGCCGCTGAAAGGTAGCACTAACTGCCCGAAAGTAAAGACCGGTGGAGTATCCAGGTTTTGGTATTTCTATTCCTTCTGAGATTTCAATTGATGCCGGCAATGAAAAGAAATTTTGCATTTCTACCAGATCACCACTTTTCTCAGCATCCTCCATCGAAAGGAAAACGCATTTTTGTAATTTTTGCCGTGATTGGCTAAGCCGTGCGAATAACCGCCGAGAACCAACCAGGTACTTGCGTTCGGTTTGCTTTTTAATGAAATCAGCTACCACATCCATTTGAACATCCAGGTCGCGCGCCGCTCCCAGTGATTTGGTAACTTCTTTAACTGTGTCAAGCCAATGTGCAGATTTCTTTTGTGGAAGGAGATCGCTGAATAGATCCATTGCATTGCGTAAACGGCGGGTTGCCACCCGCATACGGTGAATGCACTCTATATCCTGCCCTTTACGAACACCATCCATTTCTCCCAGTACAGAGTCGACGTGCTTGTGAAGGACTTGATATGCAAATATACGGGTGGAGGCATCAACAGGTTTGAGCATTATTGGATGGTTTCCTATGAGATCAACCTTTCTGCAGCATAGCGGAAATATTGGCACGCAGGTCTATATCCACCAAATTTGCAGTTCGGTTGGCGTCTACGGTAATAAAGTTATATTCCTGTGACATGATGTCGAACTGTTCGATGAGTTTGGTCTGATACACTACGAAACTATCATAAAGATTATCTGCACAGCGAATGTCCATGCCTGATTCCCAATAATTCATTCCTCTTCCATGAACAATTCGCGTGATGAGGGTGTCTACATTTGCCCGCAAGTAGATGATCAGATCAGGAACAAGTGCAAAACCGTATACTTTTCTTGCCCATACTGGATTAGCACCTCGTACAATATCACGGGCGATCACAGAGAAGAAATACCGATCAGAAAGAACAATAAAACCGGCTTTCAAGGCTGGGATGATCTGGTTTTCCAACCGATCAGCAAAATCTGTTGCATAAAAGAGACACATGGTCAGGGGGCTGAGGGTGTGACCTTGCTTGGCAGCATCCAGGCCAGGCCCGGTGAGCGGAGAACGACGCAGCCCGGTATCAGAAACACCATAGCCCTGGGTTTCCAACCAGGAGCGTAAAAGTTGGATCTGTGTGGAACGACCAACGCCATCAGAACCTTCCAGCACGATCAGTTTTCCGGGGAAATTGTCCAATTGCAGGTAAGGGAAACCAGCACCATAATAGCGAGCCTGTGTCATTTCTCACCTCCTGCTGGAATAACTTCTTTTCGTTTACGAGTGCGCCTGGGAGCAGTTGGCGAGGGCAGGCCTTCCCAACCTCGAAGGATATTCTTTACAACTTGCCGGACTATTTTTTGTGTTTGCTCGACAGGTTGCGTGCCATCTACAACGGTAAAATTAAACTCATCTACCATGGAATCATATTGGGTGATGATGCTCTGTTGAAAAAGCCGAAAACTGGTAACTTTATTATCAGAAAGCCCCAGATCCATGCCAGCTTCATAATATTTCAGTTTGGCGCGCCCAGATAATATGCGATCAACTGCTGTATCGAGAGGAACCCGGAAGTAAAAAACCAGATCTGGTTGTGTGGCGAAGTTATATAGATTCCGTACCCAATCGGGGTCTACGCCGCGTGCAACATCTCGAGCAAAAGCTGTGAATGCATAGCGGTCAGCCAGAACAATTGCTCCCGCTTTTAACAATGGTAATATGAAATTTTCCCAGCGGTCAGCAAAATCGGTGGCGGCAAGCAGGCTGAAAGTAGTTGGTGTGAAAGATTTTTCTGTTTTGGCTAACTTAGAAGTGCCTTTTACCAGGGTAGAGGAATTCCATTGTGAAAAATATACGCTTTTTCCCTGTTTCTGCAGCCATTTATTGAGTAAATCGATCTGGGTGGATTTCCCACTTCCATCAATCCCTTCAACCACAATTAACTTTCCCTTATAATTCCCCGGTTTTAACACAGCTACCTCTTGTATATACAGGATGAAAATTTAAATCATTATAGCATTACAGATAATACAAAACCAGCGGTCAACTCGCTACCGCTGGTTCATTCTTGAGCAAGAAAAACCGAAGTTTATACTACCTGCTCATCTTCATCATCTGTAGAATCCATCTCCATAAGTTCACCTGTAGAGATGAAAATTGTACGTTCACAAATATTCGTTACGCGGTCTGCCAGACGTTCGAGGTTGTGTGCAACCCACATAAGAAGATTGGCGTGGTCAATGATCGAAGGGTTTTTCACCATCATGGTCACAACCTCATGATATATCTTTGTATATAGTTCATCCACCTCATCATCTTCCATTGGGATTTGTTGCGCCTGATGAGAATCTTCATTAACAAATGCACCCAAAGCCTTATGCAGCATAGCCACGGCCAGTTCAGCCATTTTCGTGATATCACGGATCGGGATTGGGATATCCACCCCTTCCAATTTTACGGTTATTTTGCCTATGCCTTTGGCATAATCTCCCATACGTTCCAATTCTGTGATGACTTCAAGAATGGCTGCCAGAAGGCGAAGATCCCGAGCGATTGGCTGCTGAGTAGCAATGAGGATAAGAACTGCATTCTCGATCGCAAACCGTTTTTCATTGATGATCAGGTCATATTCAAAGATATCGTGCGCACCTTTTACATCACGATTCTTCAGGGTATCCACCGATTTCAGCGTAGATTGCTCAACCATGCTGCCCAGAATTAATACTTCATCTTTTATGGAATTAATTTGACGATCAAGGGTATCGCGGGGCATCTTTCCCTCTTTCTGATAAGTTATCCAAATCTTCCAGTAATATAGTCTTCAGTTTGTTTATGAAGCGGTCTGGTAAAAATTTGTGAGGTTAATCCATATTCTACCATTATCCCTGCTCTATCTACATCCATCGTAAAGAAGGCAGTCATGTCTGAAGCACGCGCAGCCTGCTGCATGTTATGCGTGACAATGATGATCGAATAATTCTTTGATAATTCACGCATCAGCTCTTCAATTTTCAGTGTTGCTATTGGGTCGAGTGCTGAACATGGTTCGTCCATCAGGATGATCTCAGGTTTTACAGCCAGCGCTCTGGCGATACATAAGCGTTGTTGCTGCCCACCAGATAATGAAAGAGCATTCTTCCCAAGATCGTCTTTGACTTCGTCCCAAAGGGCAGCGTCTTGCAGAGTTTGTTCTATCAGGTCATCCATATTGCCTTTGAAACCATTCATTCTGGCACCCCAGGCGATGTTTTCATAAATCGTTTTTGGGAATGGGTTGGGCTTTTGAAAGACCATCCCGATCATGCGTCTGACCTGTACAGGGTCCACATCAACATCGTAAATGTTTTTTCCGTGGAACAAGATGCTCCCCTGCACAGAGGCGTCGCGAATAAAATCATTCATGCGATTGAAAGCACGTAATACTGTACTTTTGCCACAACCAGAAGGACCAATAATGGCAGTGATCTTTTTTTCTTCAATCGCTAAATTTACGTTTTTAACCGCTCGAAATGTTTTGTAAAAAATATTGAGGTTTTCGACTTCAATGATCATTTTGTTTTTCGTTTCTGTCATAACTCTAGTTAGCCTTGTTTCTTAGCAAATCGGTTTCTTAATACTATTGCAATTGTATTCAATGATAAGAGTACAATCAACAACACCAAAATCGCAGCAGCAGATACATTCCGGAATTCTGCCTGCGGTCGTGTAGTCCAATTGTATATCTGAATTGGTAAAACCGTAAAGTTGGAAAATAACCCTGTTGGTTCTTTATTGATAAAAGAAGAAGCACCCACCAGAATGAGGGGGGCAGTCTCACCGATCGCACGGGATACGGCTAGAATTGTTCCGGTAAGGATACCTGGCATTGCAAACGGAAGAACATGATGCCAGATTGTCTGAAGACGAGTGGCTCCAAGCCCATAACTGGCTTGACGCAAGCTGGCCGGCACCGCGCGGATCGCTTCTTGCGCATTGATAATGAGAAGTGGCATGATCAATAAACCCATAGTGAGCGCAGCGGAAAGTATAGTTCGACCATTTGTCTGATCTACCCCAAAAATTGCTCCACTGGTAAAGCTGTTCATCGAGCGAACAAACACCGCAAGGCCTAACATCCCATAGACGATAGATGGCACACCTGCCAAATTATCAATGTTTGTCTTTATGATGCGGTTAAGCCTGCTATTGGATGCATATTCCTCCAGATAGATGGCAGCTCCAATACCGATTGGAAATGCAATGATGATGGTGATAAGAATGATCCATAGCGATCCAAAAAGCGCGGTGCGAATACCAGTTGTATCTGGGTTGGTGGATAACGAATTCCGAATAAAGTTCCAATTTAACCAGGAGCGAAACTTGATCTCTGCGTCAGGATATTCCTCTTGCTGGGTTCTCATGATCTGCCCTGTTTGAAAAAGGGAAGGAAGGAGGAAGTAACTTTTTACTGTGGTTGGTTCAATGATCTCATTGGTGATCAAATGGATCAAATCACCTGAGGTCATTTTTGCAATGGGGGTGTCTCTATCAATCGTCTTGTAACGATTCTTTGAGACATTTTCATTCAATATTTGCGTAAGTTTTTCTTTGGAAAGTTCGTTCAATGGAACAGCGGATAATTCAGAAGGATCTACTTTGTTCTCGATAATCGCATAGCCAAATGCCTGGTTGATGATCGAGAGCAATAGGATAGTAAGACTGATGATCCCAATAGTTGTTGACAGGAAAAATGAACCATGCCAAATCTTGCTTATTCGATGGCGTTCAGGTAGGTTCTCATGGTTCTTAAAAGGATCACTTTCGATCAGATGGTTGTTCATTCATATACCTCGCGATATTTTGCCGAGATTTTTCGACTAACAAGGTTTAAAACAAGGGTGATCAAGAATAAAAATAATCCAATGGCAAAGATACTGTTGTATTCTGGTGTATCGTAAGCGACATCTCCACCACTGATACGAGCTATGTACCCGGTCATTGTCTCTGCAGCATGTAGTGGATTGAAAGTCAAATCTGCACTTGACCCAGCCGCGATGGCAACGATCATCGTTTCGCCGATAGCACGGGAGATTCCAATAATAAATGCTGCGACGATACCTGACAGAGCCGCTGGAAGAACTACTTTCACCGCTGTTTCAAATCTGGTAGCCCCTAATCCAAAAGCTGCGTTTCGCAGGGAGTGTGGCACAGCATGTAAAGCATCTTCGCTCATAGAACATACCAATGGCAGGATCATGATCCCCATAACCAGCCCGGCAGAAAGCATGTTATATACCTGTACAGTATCGTTTCCCAAAAGCCAACGAAGGAAAGGTGTCATAACCGTCAAAGCAAAATAGCCATACACTACTGTAGGAACTCCAGCTAATACCTCAAGAGTGGGTTTTAATACTTTTCTGGTGTTTGGAGATGCATATTCACTTAGGTAAATGGCAGATCCCAGGCCAAGAGGTAGAGCGATCATCATTGCGACAAGTGTAGTGATCAATGTAGAAGTTAGCAGGGGTAATATCCCAAATTTGCCTAAAGCAGGTTGCCAGGTTGTACCTGTCAAGAAATTTAATGGAGTAACTTCAGGCATTTGGAAAAAGAGCAGGGCTTCTTTACCCAGCTCAAATATGATCCCTATGGTAGTGAAAACAGAAACAATTCCGCAAAAACGCAGCAGCATATAGGCGATCGTTTCTCCAGGATGCGGTTTTTTCTTCAGCATCGATTCTATGGACTTGCCTTGCATGATATTAATCCTTTTGCTCAGTGTTATCATTCTTTTTCGATCCAACTTCTTCCATACGGCAATCCCGCTTCCTGATTGAGAAGCGGGATTGTTTCCACTAGCTTGGATCACTGCATTGCATCCAGCCAGATTTGTTTGGACTGATCCAGAGCTTCACCACTTGCCGGGAAATAGCCTACATCAGTAATGAGTTCATCAACGTTAGTCAGATAGTAGTTGATAAAAGCAGCTACCTGAGGTTTTGCTTTCATAATTCCCGCATCTGAATAAATGTACAGAGGGCGGGAAAGAACATATTCTCCACTTTCCGCAGTTTCAAAGGATGGAGTAACGTCATTGATCGAGAGTGCGGTCAGTTTGTCAGCCTGTTCCTGATAGTAGGCAAAACCAAAATAACCAATTGCAAATGGGCTGCCTTCCACGCCTTTGACCAGCACATTGTCATCTTCACTGGTCTGCAGGTTTGATGCATTCAGAACCAGCGCTTTTGCATCATCGAGATTCTCGATGCCTTGAGGTTTCTGTACCACTACTTCAGTGAAGAAATCGAAAGTACCGCTATCGGTTCCAGGTGTAAAGCGTTGAATGGGTTCATTCGGCCAATCAGCACGAACATCAGACCATTTTTCTGCGGTGGTGAAAAGCATAGCCAGTTCATCCATGGTCACATCAGTTGCGAATGTGTTGTCTTTGCTGACAACAATTGCAATTGCATCGGTACCTACCCGAAATTCAATGGGGGTGCGGGCTGGAGTCAGGGCTGCACAGGCTTCCATCTCTGATTCTTTGATGGCACGGCTGGCATTGGAGATGTCAGTTTCACCTGTTTTGCAAAATCGCTCAAAACCAGCGCCTGATCCGATGATGTCATTCTTGATCTGACCAGTGAAACCTTCACTGATAAATTGTTCAATCACTGCTTCGGTTAGTGGCCCTACGGTAGAAGACCCAGCGGTATAGATATCACCTGAAAGAGCGGAAGGATCAACTTCAGGTAGAATTACTCCTTCTGTGGTTGCTTCAGCAGTCGTCACTTCAGTTATTACATTTTCAGCGGACGGCTCCATTGTTGGGGTAGCTTCTGGTGAGGTTGCCATGGGTGTAGTTGATGGTGCTGCAGAACCGCAAGCGGCAAGGATCACACTACCGATCAATAACAAGAGAATCAGTGAATTTCGTTTCTTAAACATTTTTATCTCCTCATAGTCATTTTTTTGATTTCCTTGACCATGATAGCAAGCGTAGTTTAAGAAACAGAGAACGATTTGTTAACAGTCAGTTAACGTTATGCAGTTGTATTATTTTGGAAATATTGACGGCCTAACCAATAGTTGAATGAGTCAAACAATTATTCCAATGCTTTGGGAAGGGAAAAGAAGAACTTACTTCCAACTCCGGGTTCGCTCTCAACCCAAATCTTGCCACCATGTGCTTCGATAATATGACGAGAAATGGATAAGCCCAGGCCTGCGCCTGTGCTGGAACGCGATTGATCAGCTTTATAAAATCTTTCGAAAATACGTGGCAGGATATCTGGATCGATTCCAACACCTGTATCTTCGACCTGAAAAACTACTTTATCTTCCTGCTCGCTCACGCTAATGATCACTGATCCCCCAGGTTTCGTGAACTTGATCGCATTATGAACAAGGTTTGTCATCACTTGTTTTACACGATCCTGATCAGCATTGATCTCTGAAATCTCATCAGGGTAATGAACAGAAAAGGCCAGGCCATTTCGTTCTGCCTGCAACCTCATCATTTCATCAATCGCTTTCAGGATCACTGAAGGAGAAATTCTTTTTCGATCCAACGGAACCCTTCCGGACTCCAGTCTGGATAATTCGATCAATTCATTTAGCAACTGGGTAAGGTTATCTACTTCTTGATCCATGAGTAGAAGGAATTTTCGAGTTGCTTCTGGATCTTTATCCACCGTTTCATGGAGAGTCTCGGTAAGCGATTTCAGTGAGGTGAGTGGTGTTCTTAATTCATGTGAAACGTTACTGACGAAATCCTTACGAACGGTTTCTAATTGATGGATGCGGGTAAGGTCTTGAAAGATCAACATCACACTGTCAGGGTCTAGCCAGGTGATGGGTGAGGCGATTCCCTGTAAAAAGAGACGGTCAGGAGATGTCTCAACGGTAGTGGTCTGTTGTTTTCCAGTTGCTGCGCAAGCTTTCCAGAGCTCTACCAACTGATATTGGCGGAGTACTTCAACAATGGATTTTCCAATGGCTTCTTCCCGACTGATGTGAAACATCTTTGTGGCTGTGTTATTAATGCGGTCAACAATTCCCTGACGATTAACAATAATTATTCCATCAGTCATATTTCGTAGAACAATAAACATGCGATTCTTTTCAGCGTCTAGCTCATTTATTCGTGTCCGGACCTGGCGAGCCATTCGATGGAATGCTTTTTCGAGTTGGCCAATTTCGTCTTTCCGTTTGCTTTCAGCGAATTCCGATTCTGGATTGTTCTCGAATGATCTAACCTGTAAGGTAAGTTTCTTTAATGGCTTTGTGAGCGAAAGGCTGAAGAGTACAGAAAGGGAGATGACTACCACAGCAGCAAGAAACAGAGATAAATTCAGGTCTTTTCTTTGTCTTTGAAGGATGGTTTCAACTGCTGTCAATGGATATGAGGTGCGAACAACACCCATGATTTTTCCATCTGTTAAAATGGGGACTGCTGTATACATGAGCTGCTGCTTTGCTGTTCTGCTGTAGCGGATTTGTTTAGACTGGTTTCCCCGCAGCGCTGCCTGTATTTCAGGTCTGTCGAGATGGTTTTCCATCGTTTCTGAATCTATTAAAGAATCGCTGAACACACTTCCATCAGGCAGAACAACGGTAATGCGATATCCTGATACCTGTGACAGGTTGTGGATATAATTATCAATCCTGGGGCGTTCATCAACAGAAAGGATATCCGAACTTAGTTGGTTAGCAATTGCATTCGCTGCTTGTGTCAGTTGGGATTCCTGCTGGTTTTGCCCTTCCTGATTTATATTGTTGGTAAGGATGATCCCCATGATTCCCAGTGTACACAGGATCAAGAGTGTTATAAAAAGGATGAATTGAAAGCTGAGTGATCGTTTCATATCAACCCTCAAAGCGATAGCCAATAGACCGCAATGTTATGAAGTGGCGAGGATGAGATGGATCTTTTTCGAGCTTTTCGCGCAGCCATCGAATATGGACATCTACCGTACGACTATCTCCAGTATATTCCCATCCCCAAACTTTTTCCAGCAGAGAATCGCGAGGAATTACTCTGCCTGCATGTTGGGCAAGGTAAAGCAATAAATCATACTCTTTTGGCTTTAATGCCACTGGATCACCATCCAGGTAAACCTCTCTTTTATCCAGGTTAATGGATATATCACCGAATGATAATGATTCGCTGGTCAGATTTTGCGTGGCAGCAATTTCTTCTTTCATTAGTCTGATCCGCCGGAGTAGTGCCTTGACTCTGGCGAAAAGTTCACGCATGCTGAATGGTTTGGTAAGGTAATCATCAGCCCCCACTTCCAGGCCTACTACACGATCAATCTCGTCATCTCTGGCAGTCAACATTAAAATGGGTGTATTCATTTCCTTACGCAAGATGCGGCAGATTTCAAATCCATCCAGTTTTGGCAGCATGATATCGAGAATGATGAGATCAGGTTTGCTTTTACGTGCCTGTACCAGCGCAGTTTCTCCATCGGCTGCAGTGATCACTTCATAACCTTGATTTTTTAGTTGAAATGATAATGTTTCAATCAGAGTTGCTTCATCATCTACTACCAGAATCTTTTCGCTCATGTGTGTACACCATTTCTTCAATGACGGTGCGGAATTTTTCAGTCAAATCCTTGCGGTTAAAATTTACTGTAACATACTTTTTCCCGTTCAATCCCATCTGCAAGGCAATATCAGAGTGTTTATGAAGATAATCAATGGCATCAACCAATTGAGCAGGGTTGCCAGGTTCAGCGAAAATACCGGCATTTGCATTTTCTACCACCTGCCGGATGACGCCATCAATGGCCAGTACTACAGGTTTGCCGGCAGCCATGTAATCGAATACTTTATTTGGGTAGGTGGTCTTGTACAATGGGATGGGTAAAAGGATGGCAATATCCGCATCCGAAGCTGCCAGTACCTGATTCATTTCAAGTTTGGATACAGATGGGAAGAAGTCCAGGTTGGTTAATTGCATGGCGTTCGCCTGAGCGATCAGATTAGCTTTTTCTTTCCCATCACCGACCAACCAAAACCGGATGGCAGGTTCTTTTTCTAGAAGTTTTGCTGCCTGCAGCACGGTGGGCAGATCATTTGATAAACCATGTGCACCAGCATATAGAACGATGAAATGACCTTTTTTCTTATCCAACCATATATTATGAACTGTGTGGTCTGTTATGGTGAACATTTCAGGGTCAACACCATTTGGTATCAACACAACATCCCTGGCACCGTGAGCTTTGACATGGTCGAGATAACCGGGCGAATTAACCACAACTTTCGCTGCCCTGCGATATAAGAATCTTTCCAACCAGAGAGATAACCGGATAAGAACTTTGTTTTTTAAGACACCCACTGCTACTGCAAACGCCGGCCATAAATCCCGCACTTCAAACAGGAAGGGAACCCCTTTGAGGAAGGAAAGCAGCCAGGCGGTGAATCCCTGGAAAATGGGTGGAGAAGTCCCCCAGACCAGATCCACTTTTCGCACCTGCAAGCCAGCAATAAAAGAAGAGATCATAAAACTAAAGAAACTGATCATGCGGTGGAAAAAACTACGATGTAAACCCGAGTAAGTAGCAACACGTAGAATGGTGACCCCCGGAATGGGTTCCTGTTTCTTTGTATTAGCTTTTTCATTGGTGGTACTTTTCCCGGTGATGTAGCTGATGGGGCTGGCGATGATCGTCACCCGATGCCCTTTCTGGGCTAAAATACGCGCCATTTCAAAATGGCGTGTACCTCCAGCTTCATCCAGGCCGGCGAAAGCTTGATGGATCAATAGAATATGCATAAATAGATTTTACCCGATAGATCAAGAGATTGTTATTTAGATTGAAAAGAAAACCTTGTTTTCAATGAGAAGGGAATTGGAGTAGTGATAGAAATCCTGAATGATAAAGCTGCATCCAAATGATTGTAAGTTGGAGAATACCAACCAAACGATTCAACATCTTCTTCTTTTCCAAAGAGGACTTTCCCTGCGCGGATCAGTTGGAATTGAAGCTGGTCTTTTGCGCTTTGTGGAGTGGGGAACACCTGCAGATTGACTTTCACCCCACTTTCAGGTTGCTTAAGAGAAAGGATGTTGTCCTGCCATTGCCACTGCCAGTCTGGCAGCAGCCAGTGCAATCGCAGCAGGTGAGAGTTATTTTCTCTGTTGGTTGAGGTAACCCAATCAGTGATCTCAATTAAATTGGAGGGAAAAGAATGAATGGAACGTGTGACATCCACATTCATTTTCTTATACCCATCATGGCTGGCAATCAGTTCATCTTCTCTAGCCTGATTGAGAATTACGCTATACCAATCCAACCAGAGGAATCTGCCAGCCCAGAGCATGGGTTCTTTATCATCTACCATAACAGCATTATGAGCTGCAGCTCTTGCCAGCCGGTTATCCCAGGGTGAATTGGCTGTATACCGATATGTACCAGGATCGCGTACGATATATTCACCTTGATACCAAATATCCGCATGTAATTGATCGGCATGCGCAGGGCGACCAAAGAAGCGTGTCAAATGCATTCCCACCCATAAAAGGGGAGTACCGCGGCAGAACGCTTTATCCACATCAATGGCTTTTGTTTTATTCTCCCTCTTTTCGGGTGGAAGAAACCAATTTACCATTTCATCCCATGAGCCGGGAGGAAAACTGGCTTCACCAAAGAAAATTCGGGCTGCAGTCTGAATCACTGGACGATAATCATCATACCCAAGCCCGGTGAAGGGGAATAAATAAGACCCATCATTATGACCAAGGTTACTAACCGAACCACTGATGGCATCCAGTTGGCTGATCTGCCATAAAGTGGCTGAAGAAAGTTTTTTGAGGGCTTTTGGGGGAAATTGGATCCCCTGAGTGCGAGCAACCGCAGACATCCAGAACGCGGTTTGCAACATCAAGCGGTGATAATTATTGGATTGTTGAATATATGTTCCGAAGGGATCAATTTGTGAAGAAATCCCATCAAGAAAGGTTTTCCAGCCAAGTTCTTTCCATTTTTTGCCAATGAGAAGGTGGTTAAAGAGACAACCTGCAGTGAATAACCCGGCAGCTTCAGTGAGAAGATGATTATTCTTCTGTGCCTTCGCATAGCCGATAGAGCATGGAATTCGGTAGGCATGTTGATAGATGGCAAGCAGAAGAGCTCTTTTATCTTCGGGTGTAGAGGCAGGGTCACTTTGAAAGATTTGATATGCCATCACCCAATTGATCAAGCGGATAGCGACTTCCTGCGAGGAGAACCAATTCTCACCCAGATAGGGTTTATTGATGGCTTGAAACGCATGCCAATGCTGCCAAAAAGAACGAACGTATTTCGTGTCTTTCGTCAGAACATATGCCCGGATCAATGGGATTACCCAGCAGAAACGAGCAGGTTCCCATATCAGCTTCAAGTCCAGATTGGGGTCGTCGTCGCGAATCTGTGTCCAGTGGGTGGATGGATGGGGTATTTCAAAGGTCAGGGGAGCAGGGTTACCAGAGAACGGACGGAATATCCCTTGGGTGATCTCATCTGCCAGGGGGATGCAATTCTTATCCGCGGCAAAAAAATCACGATCAGGGATGTGGAGAATCTCAGGGACTTGCACATTCTCCAATTGTTCATCGGAGAGAATTGGGGCTTTCTGGGTTTTCGAATAGTAGAAATTGGTGATAAACCTGAACTTGTGCTGCCCCATGCGGATGATCGCTGGGATACCCAATTCTTTCATCGCTTTGATGAGGATCGTGCGCCGTGGTATGGAAGACATTAGCTCAATTCTTTTTCGAATGGCTTGATCTCAAGTTTTTCACCCGATTGCGCCGCCTGTGCTGCCAGAATGGCTGCCTGGCTCACGCTCCATAATTGTGTGTAGGTGATAGGTGGTTTACTTCCGCGCAGCAGGCTGTCAACAAAAGCATCCCACGATTGGCGGTGGCCTTTATCTTGAGTACTTCTTTCAACCCGTTTTTTTCCATCATGGATCATCGTAAGCAGTCTGAAGTCATCCAGAATGGCGATCCGCCCGCCTACAAAGCATTCGCAAATTTCCTTGGGAAAACTGCGGTCGCCATTCGAGAGATAGGAAATGTTTCCTAATGAACCATCAGGAAAATACAACCGGATCGAAGCATTATCTGCTGGGGTATCTCCCTGTGCAGGTAAAACATGTGCATCTATGGCAATAGGAGAATCACCCACCAGGAAGGTGAGAAAATCAATGAAATGGCAGCCTTCACCCAACAGCCTTCCCCCACCTCGAGCAGGATCGTGCAGCCAGTGCGTAGAAGGCAACAGCCCGGCATTCACTCGATAATACAGCATCATAGGTTGATCCGATGCCTGAAGAAATGCCTTCATCTGCTGCCCTAATGGAGAAAAACGACGATTAAAGCCGACTGTCAAGCGAGGACCTTCTGGCTTAAGTTGAGCAAATATTTCCTCCAGCTCTGTCATGGTCAATGCCAGGGGTTTTTCGCAATAAACATTTTTTCCATTTTGCAATGCCTGAACAACCTGACGGGCATGATGGTTGTGCTGGGTAAGTACAACCACTGTATTCACTTCGGAATTTGCTAAAACATCCTGCTCATCTGAACTAGCGTAGGAGAATTGATACTTTTTTGCTGCCTGGGTGGCAGTTACTCCAGAACCTGAGACGATGGTGTGCAGCCGGGTATTTTTTGCTTTTGCCAGCATGGGGAGAAAGACCGCCTGTGCATAATTTCCTGCGCCCAAAACACCTAAGACTGCCTGATCAAGTGAGACAGTTGGTGTGGCTTCTGTGAAAGTGATCCTTCGTGATGATAATCCTTCGGCTTTCACTGGGTATTGCATCAATATTCCTAGATAGGGAATACCTTCTTTGTTTGCAATGAGCTCGTATGCTTTTGGGGCACTCTCGATTGAAAAGATGTGAGATATCAAAGGTTTCACATTGATCAATTTTGCTGCCAGCAGATCAATAAATGCCTGCATATTCCGCTGTTCTGTCCAGCGGACATACCCGGCAGGATAATCGCGACCCTGCTCTTCGTATTCCTGGTCATATCTGCCAGGACCGTATGAACGCGAAACCCGGAATACAAGCTCTTTTTCGTAGTAAGGCTTACGGACAATGTTCATTCCCACAGCACCAAGTGCGATGATCCGACCCCGGTCGCGTGCCAGTTCTGCAGCCTGCATGACTGGTTCGCTGGAAGATGTATCGGCGCAGATGAGGATGATATCCAACCCCATGCCGGATGAAATTTGTTGAACTTTTTCCGATGCCTGATCCAGGGCACAGGTTTCTATACCAAGGTTCTGACCGATAGCCTGCCTATCAGGGTTTGGTTCAATGCCTAAAACCGTGCATCCTGCTGCACGAGCAATTTGCACTGCCAGAAGACCCAAAAGACCTAACCCAATAACCCCGACGCGTTCGCCTAATTGGGGTTCAGCCAGGCGAAAACCATGCATGGCAATGGAGCCAAGCGTGGTAAAGGCAGCTTCTTCAAAATTGACCACATCGGGTAGTTTCACCAACAGATTCTTGGGTACATTAACGAATTCAGCATGAACAGCATAACCGGAACCAGCACAGGCAACGCGATCTCCAGGATGAAATCCTTCCAACCCTTTTCCTACCTCAATAATGGTGCCTGCGGATGAATATCCCAACACCATCGGTTGATCAAGGCGATTGAAAGCAGATTGAATGGTTGGGATTATTCCCTCCCGACTGGCTTTATTCAACATCTGTCGCACCAGATCTGGGCGTG
>JBDKSY010000165.1:0-2707 GCA_039680395.1 Anaerolineaceae bacterium
AAAACGATCTCATCCGCGGCTGCCCTGGCAAATCCCATTTCATGCGTTACGACTACCATTGTAATTCCATCTTTCGCCAGATCGAGCATGACATCTAAAACTTCTTTGATCATTTCAGGATCAAGCGCGCTGGTAGGCTCATCAAAAAGCATGATGGTGGGGTTCATGGCGAGAGCACGTGCAATGGCTACTCTCTGCTGCTGCCCGCCGGAAAGCTGGGTCGGATAACTATCTGCTTTTTGCTCGATGCCAACGCGTTTTAACTGGGTACGAGCATTTTCGATCGCCTGTTCAGTTGGGATCTTTCGCACGACCCTCTGTGCCAGGGTGATATTTTCCAGCACGGTCAGATGAGGGTAAAGATTGAATTGTTGAAATACCATGCCAATTTTCGTGCGAAGTTGGTTCAGGTGTTTCTGGTTGCCATTCACGCGCTCACCTTCCACCAAGACCTCTCCGGAGGTTTCTACCTCAAGGTGGTTGATACATCGCAGGAGGGTGGATTTACCGGAGCCGCTAGGACCGATAATAACCACAACCTGTCCTTTCTGGATATCCAGGCTTACATTGCTGAGAGCCTCGACATTGCCAAAGTTTTTCGATACGTTTCGGATTCGGATGATTGGTTCAAGCGCGTTCATTTTTTTGCAACCTTTTTTCCAGGTATTTCACCAGGAAGGACAGGATCACCGTCATGGTGAGGTACATCACCGCCAGTGTGATGTAGGATTCTTTGAATTGAAAAGATCGCCCAGCATACAACCTGGCAATTTGCGTGATGTCGCGTACAGCCAGTACCGATACCAGAGAGGAATCTTTCAACATACAGACAAAATCATTGCCGATGGCAGGCAGCACGTTGCGTACCGCCTGAGGCAAAATAACATATCGCATCGCCTGACCGTAACTCATCCCCTGTGAGCGGGCTGCCTCCATCTGCCCCTTTGAGATGGATTGAATGCCTGCTCGAAATATTTCAGCCGAGAAAGCGCCATAGGTGATGGAAAGAGCTGTTACAGCCCGCAAACTCATGGATATGGAATCACTTTTGATGGAACTGAGGGCTGTGCCAAAAAATACGAATCCGCTTTCTATGAACCAGGCACCCAGGCTTTTCAGACCATCCAGGATCATGGGTACTCCCACCAAAGCGATGAAGAAGATAAGCACCAGCATGGGGATGCCACGAACACACTCAACGTACAAGGTGGTCACATTACGAAAAATGACATTGTTGGATATCCGCCCAAGGCTGGTGATCAGACCGATCACGATGGCTATGACATATGATATCAATGTAGTGGTGATGGTTACGGATAGGCCGGCTTTGATGAAAGCAAAGGCATCCCGATAGGATTCTCGAGTGGAGATCAGCCAGAATGTACCGGCGGCGATCAATCCCATGGCAACCAACCACCAGGGAAAGGCATTCAATCGTTTCCGCAGTTTATCGCGGGCTGCAGGAAAAGAAGCTGCAGCATAAGGAAGGGGGATCGTTTCTTTTTGAATCATTGTTGCTCCTTAAAGTGCTCTGGATGGTGAAATCCAGAGCACCCGATAAAAAATCTTATTATCCTTGAATATCGTCGTAGGTAAGTTTGAAATCTGGGCCAAAGAATTTCAGATTGATGGCTTCCAATGTTCCATCAGACATCATTGATTTGAGAGCCTGATTGACAGGTTCAGCCAGATCGCTTCCTTTGGGGAAGATGAAACCCAATTCGTCAGAGGAGATGGATGGGCCGATCAATTCCACCTGATCTGCTTGCTGACCCTGATAACCCAACCCGACAACTTCATCTATGATCACGGCATCCACATCGCCTGCGATCAAAGCCTGGACGGCAAAGGGAAACTGCTCGTAAGCACTAATGCGGTCCTCGGGTAGATATTCAATAGCGGTTTCATAATTCGTTGTGGCTGCCTGGGTTCCCAAAACAAGGTTTTCATCAGCCACAAAGGTTTCCATGCTGTCAAAGCGATTTTCACCAATCCGAACCAATAAACGCTGCTGTAATTTGATATACCCAATGGAAAAATCTACAATTTCAGCTCTTTTAGGAGTGATCGTTACGCCGTCACCTGCGGTGTTGTATTGACCATCAGCAACCGATTGGATCATACCATCCCAGGCAGATTCAACGAATACGGGAGCGCAGTGCAGGCGAGTGCAGATCTCATTCCAGGTGTCATAATCCCACCCACCGGGTTGGCCTGTCTCCAGTTCGATGTAATTGAATGGTAAATAGGCATTTTCAACAGCGATCGTGATTTCCTGGCAATTGAGGTCAATCAGGGCAGTATCTGCGCTGCCCAGGCAACCTTCCGGTTCGCTCACTGCTGCTCCGGTTGGATCTGCAGCTTCGGTTTCAACAACTTCGCTTGCGTTGTCATTTGCCATATCAGGTGTGGTGGAAGCCTGAGAAGCGCTCTGGCAAGAAGCTGCCAGCATTATGAAGATCACAGCGACGAATAAAAATATTTTACTTTTCATTCCTTTATTCCTTCTTTTTTCAAAAATGTGACTTGCTCTACTTTCTAAATGGTTGTGTCCGCAATGCTTGCCTGGATTTTCTATCGCCTTCCCAACTACCACCACCTCCTTTCATTCAAAACTTGAAAAGGTAACAAAAAAGCCCTCCTGTTGAGGAGGGCTTTTGGGTTCAGCTATTTATTCGTAAATATTCCTGTAGCTAACAGGTAAGCG
>JBDKSY010000166.1:0-2923 GCA_039680395.1 Anaerolineaceae bacterium
GATTCGTTATATGCAGGGATGATCACAATGGCATGAAGTTCAGGTTTATTCATTCCGGGTTCTTTCACGCATTTCTTTTGACTGCTGGCTGAAATACTCGACGTAAAATCAAGAAATTCACGCCATAAAGAAGGATCTCTGTCATGATCTTCGCGATTAAAGCAGAAATATGGATCTCTTGTACAAGCCAGTCTACACTGATGCTGGCGATTATGCCATTCAACAACACAAGTCCTGCATATCGGAAGAAAGATTCCAGAAATTGTGCCTGTGACTGGAACACGAATTTTCTCTGTATGAAGTAACTAATGATCAGTGAAACGATGCGTCCCGCAAAAATGCTAAAAACGGTGTTATGAGATGCAGCGAAGCTTATCAGGAAAACCAGATAATCAGCAGCAGCAGCAATTGCGGATGATGATACATAGCGAAATAAAACGTATGTCAGGTTGAAAGAATGCTTGATGTTCTTCCATGAAGCGATCCGCAAAGACATAAAACTTTATCTAATCCGTTCTAACAATAAAAGTATCAAAATCCCGTGCTACCTGCACATTTTCGAAATATTGTTGTGCTTCTGCCTGAACATCTTTTTCACGGTAACGGCGCGAGAGATGGGTCAGAAATAGCTGCTTAACTCCGGCTTCCTTCGCCAGAAGGGCAGAATCTTTTGCAGTAAGATGACCGAATTGGCTTGCCATTTCAGCTTCTTCCTGCAAATAGGTAGATTCGATCACCAACCCATCAGCATTCCGGCAGACATCAATCAGGTTCTCAGTGTTGCCAGTATCTCCAACCACCACCAGACGGGTGCCTGCTTTATATTCACCCAGCACATCTTCCGGGGCTACCACTCTACCATTATCGAGGGTGATTGATTCGCCATCCACAAGCTTCCGGCGGATCGGTCCTGGCGGGATGCCTAATGCTTCAGCTTTTTCATTCAAAAATGGGCGGCGACCTTTTTCTTCGAACACGTACCCCAGGTTGTCTGAGCCGCGATGTTGTACAGGGAATGCAGAAATGGTGAAAGAACCACCATCAAAAAATGGCCCACTACTCAGAACATTAAAATGCAAATTGATCTGAGGTTGTGCACCTCTCAATACCACCCCATACAATAATTCGTGGATGCGGTCCAGCGCGTTCTTGCCCCCATAAATGTTCATCTCGTCAATCATTTCCCAACGCATATAAGTCGAGAGCAATCCTGCCAGCCCCAGAATATGGTCAAGATGCCCATGTGTGATAAGAATATTATTCAACCGCTTAAATCCAATGCCCGCCTGTAAGATCTGGCGTTGGGTACCTTCGCCGCAATCAACCAGAAAACGATACTCATCATGCTTGATGACCAATGCAGGCAGGTTCCGGCGTGGTGCAGGAGCAGATGCTGAAGTTCCTAAGAAAACTAATTCAAACAAAGGATGATTTCTCCGTGCTGTATTGTACCAGAGGTCAGGCGATATGCCTGACTACACTGTCTGCGAAATTTCACCGATCATAGACCAGGGGCCAGTCCAATTGATCTTGACTGGTAAAATTTTCCCTCGCAAATCTGATTCACTTTCGACAAAGACAAGTTTGTTGGTTGGCGTTCTTCCACGCCAGCGTTGTTTCGATTTATCTTCGAATAATACATCTACTGTCGTTCCCAGATACTTCGCATGAATTTCAGCAGCAATGCCTTCTTGCAGTACTTCGAGCATGCGGAAACGGCGCCATTTTTCTTTATCAGGTACATTATCGTCCATTTTTCGTTCAGAAAGAGTTCCCGTTCTGGGAGAATACCGCGCCAGGTGAGCTACATCCAGCTTCAGGTCTGCCAGTTGGCGATAAGTATTTTCGAACTGTGCTTCTGTTTCGCCCGGAAAACCAACGATAATGTCGGTGGCAATGGATACCACCGGGATGCGTTCCCTGATGCGCCCCACCAATGCCCGATATTCCAGGTCGGTGTACCCGCGCCGCATGGCAGCCAGAACTTCATCATCACCCGATTGGGCAGGTACTTCAATATGCGGCATCACTTTGGGTAAGCGCAGTACCGTTTCGATCAATTCATCGGTCAGCCAGTTAGGATGAGAGGTTAAAAAGCGGATTCGCTCGATCCCCTCAACCTCATGCAACATTTCCAGCAACCCAGTCAGTTTTGGAAAATCCGGTTCATCTTTGCCGTACCGGTCAACGATCTGCCCAAGCAATGTAATTTCCTTCACACCTTGTTCTGCCAGGGTGCGAGCTTCTGCCATAATATCCTGTGGTGGGCGCGATTGCTCTGCCCCACGGCGATAAGGAATGATGCAGTAAGCACAGGCATGGGAGCAACCATACACTATGGGGATAAAGGCGCTCACCATTTTTCCACGCGCTTTTTCCGGCAGCATCAGTTCGCCATCCATCCAGGCAAACCAGCGGGCTGTCTCGCTCAATTCCATTTGCTGGCTTTCTTGTTGGGTCAAAAACGCAATCAGTGGGCCCGGATCAGAAGGTGGAGAAAACACATCCACCATAGATAGCTTTTTCTTCAAGCTCTCCGGAGTATGGGTACCTACCATGCAGCCCATTAAATTAATTATCAGAGAGGGTTTCTTCTCTTTTAGAGGTTTGAGCGACTGCAACCTGCCATAGGCTTTATCTTCCGCACTTTGCCGCACCACACAGGTATTCAAGACGATCACATCAGCCTCGTCTACCTGACGGGTCTCGTGATATCCTAAATGCTCCAATGCAGATGCAACTCGTTGGGAATCTGCCACATTCATCTGGCAGCCTTCAGTCCAGATATGATACTTTGTCATGGCGCTAATTATAACAAAAGTTGTCGGATTTCCTTCAAAACCATTCAGCTTGCTTTAAGTAAGGTAAAATAAGCATCATGTTGCATCGCACTCGATCACTCTCTTTCATCCTGCTTTTTGTA
>JBDKSY010000167.1:0-1666 GCA_039680395.1 Anaerolineaceae bacterium
TAACAATTCCGAAAGGTGCAAAGAACAGGGCTGCAGTAGGATTTACTGCATTGATCCCTGTATATACTATGCCAATGAGATTGTTAACAATCCCGAAGACCACACCCAGAATCGCAATGAATACGAGCTCGACAGTCGTAAAACCAGTTTTTGGTTTGTCAGCCATGCTGTTTCTCCTTTTGAGACATAAATGATTTTTTAAAACAGATGTCTAAAGGTTGAGGGGGCAACAATAAATTTTCGAGCAATGCCAAATGCACACCACCTCCTGTTACAGCAGAATCCACTTCTGAACTAAGAAAACCAATTTCTGCATACGCTGAATCCTGAGACCCTCCTTTCTTTTATTTGGGGCAATATTCTTGATTAAGCACTGCACCTGCAACTCGATCAGGTGTAGCAGGTAAACGGTAGATCCGTACATGCAAAGCATCATGAATCGCGTTGAGGATCGCAGGAGCACTAGGTATTGCCGCAGCTTCTGCAATACCTTTCGCACCAAAAGGACCACTTGGTTCCGGATCCTCTATCAAAATTACATCAAGGGAGGGTGCATGGTTGATCGTTGGAATCCCTACTTTCGCCAGCGTATCAGTGGCAAGGTATCCCTTATCCAGGATCAATTCTTCTGATAATGCATACCCCATTCCCATTACACAACTGCCTTCAATCTGACCTTTGGCACCCATAGGGTTAATGGCACGACCCACGTCATGCACTGCGATCATCTTCTTAACTTCCACTTCTCCTGAAGCAGGATCAACATCAACGATGGCAACCTGGGTGGCATAACTGAAAGTGACGAAATTGATATTTGATGTCTCATCTTGGGCAGAAAGTGGAAATGTTTGTGGGGGTTGATAAGTATGCGAGATGGATAGAGTTCTCCCATCTTTATGCATTCTTTTTGCCAGGCGAATGAGAGAAATTTCATTCAGATTTTCAGTGTTTCCCTGTACTTCATGAAGAAGGTTCAGGAAAATGGGTGCAGCTTCCACGACAGCATTCCCAGACATAAAAGTTGTTCGGGACGCACTGGTGACGCCACCATCAGGCTTTCTGCCTGTATCACAGGCATAGACTTCGATCATTTTGTACGGAACGTGCAAGGTGTCTGCCGCAATTTGTGCAATGGTGGTATCTGAACCTTGTCCCAGTTCAGCACCTCCAAAACGGATGAATATCTTGCCAGAGGGCAACAGCTCAATCATTACGCCGGTAGGTTCTGGCATTCCCAGCCCAATACCTACGTTCTTGTAGCTGCTGGCAATCCCTATGCCACGTGTTCTTCCAGGTACAGGGGAGGGAAGTTCTCGAAGTGCTTTTTCTATCGTAGATTCTGCGACATCAACAGTTTGGATAAACGGAACACTTGCTCTCAAGATCTGACCAGTAGCCGTTGTGCTGCCTATCCTTAAGCCATTGATCCTTCGAATTTCAAATGGAGTGAGTTTCATTTGTTCAGCCAGTTCATCTATCAGACACTCAATTGCAAAGGCTGATTGCGGAATACCAAAGCCCCGCATTGCACCGCATGGAATGTTGTTGGTATAAACCGATAATCCTTTAATGAGAATGTTGGGAATTTCATAAGGTCCAGTAGCAAAAAGGGTGGCCTGATCTAGAACAGGGATACCTTCGCTCGAATAAGCACCCGTGTCAGCCA
>JBDKSY010000168.1:0-1568 GCA_039680395.1 Anaerolineaceae bacterium
ATATTGGATTGCAACCTGGAAGAAGCAAAATTCTATTCCCTTCGCTTTCTGCAGCGGTATCGCATCAAACGCTGGGATTATTACGCCATCTTTACCCCAAGGCATTTCTTCTCTGCAACTGTGGCTGACCTGGGATATGCGGGCAATATATTCATCTATGCCATGGATCTTCAAACCAAAGAGCTTCATGAAGAAGGATTGGTTGTTCCTTCAAACAAAAGCATCGTTTTGCCCCGCAACAGTGATGCAGGTGATACCCATTTCGAGAATGATAAAGTCAGGTTGGATTTCACGCTTGCAGAGGGAAAGCGGCATGTGTCTGCCTGCTGGAAGGGGTTCCACGATGGGCGAGGGATCGAAGCTGAAATTGATCTGACCTGCCCGCCTGGATATGAATCAATGAATATCGTCATCCCTATTGGTAAGCAGCGATTCTACTACAACCGGAAGATCAACAGTATGCCAGCCAGCGGCACCCTGCGGTATGGCGAAGTGCAGGAAATTCTTGATCCAGCTACTTCCATCGGTTCGCTGGATTGGGGACGCGGGGTATGGGAGTATTCTTCATACTGGAATTGGGCGTCTGCTTCGGGTTTCTTACCCGATGGACGCACCGTTGGGCTCAACCTGGGGTGTGGATTTGGTGACCTTTCCAAAGCCGGGGAGAACGCATTGATCCTTGATAACCGCATCCAGAAACTGGAGGCTGTGCCATTTGATTACACCTCTGGTGATTATATGAAGCCCTGGAGGTTCAAAGATGCAGAGGGCAAACTGGATGTGACCCTTACGCCTTTCAAGGAAAGGATTGCGACCACAAAACTGGCGGTGATTGACAGCGAAGTACACCAAATGTTTGGGTTCTACAATGGCAAAGCCATTGCCGATAATGGCGAAGAAATTACCATCAAGGATCTGATCGGATTTGCAGAAGAGCATCATGCCCGCTGGTAATTTTATTCGCACACCCTGGCAGCCTGACCAACCCATCCCGCTGCCTGAATATCCCCGCCCGCAGATGGTACGACCGGATTGGTTGAACCTGAATGGGGAGTGGGATTATGCCATTCGCCCCCAAACAGAATCAGAACCCCGAAAATATGATGGGAAAATTCTGGTGCCTTTTGCAGCGGAATCCGCTTTATCAGGAGTGCAGCGCAGCCTGCAACCCGATGAAAGACTCTGGTATCACAGAACGTTTCCCATTCCAGAAACCTGGCGTGGCAGGCGGGTTTTACTGCATTTTGGGGCGGTGGATCATGCCTGCGAAGTATGGGTGAATGGTGTAGCTGTAGGCAGCCATGTGGGCGGATACCTGCCGTTCACTTTTGATCTTACTCATTTTTTGAAACCAGGTGAAAATGAATTGATTGTTGCTGTCACAGATCCCAGCGACAGCGGATTGCAGCAACATGGAAAGCAGGTGCTGCATCCCAAAGGTATCTGGTACACCGCAGTATCTGGCATTTGGCAAACGGTCTGGTTGGAGCCTGTGCCTGAAACCAGCATCGCTTCGTTTCAACTGATACCAGATTTGGATTCAGGTACCTTGCGCATTACAGTGAAAT
>JBDKSY010000169.1:0-2168 GCA_039680395.1 Anaerolineaceae bacterium
GCCTGGCAGTTCGAACAGTTTTCCGCGCCCGCCATGAAACTTGAAAAAATTTTATGGCGTGGTGCAACGGCCGGATATGACTTTTTTCATCCGCGTAGATGGTGCGGATGGGCACCCATTCCAACTCGCAGCCGTTCACAATGCAGCGAACGATCATCTCAACTTCAAACTCAAAGCCAGGTTCAGTTGGTTCCTCTAAGACCTTCATCAGTCGCCTGCTGATCAAACGGTAACCCGATTGGTTGTCAGGGATGCGTTGCCCTACTGCCCAGGAAAGGAGGCAGGCGCCAAGGCTGTTGCTAGCCCTTCGAACGGCTGGCATGGACGAAAAATCCCGCTGTCCAATAATTAAATCCGCCTGACTGGCTGAATAGGCGGACAAAAAAGAAGGGATCTCCTCAGGATCGTGCTGACCGTCCGCATCCAGAGTCATCACAAAGTCATAATTTTGGTTGAGTGCCCAGGTAAACCCTGCCTGTAAAGCTGCCCCTTTGCCCTGGTTTGGTTTCTGCCGGATCACTTCCGCCCCGGCTGAACGAGCTTGCAAAGCCGTTGCGTCACTCGACCCATCATCCACAACCAGTACAGGTAGAAATTCTAATGCGCCAAGAACAACCTTGGTTACCCTTAGTTCTTCATTATAAGCTGGGATTAAAACCAGCCCGCGATCTTGCTTGTTTTCTGACATCGTTTACCTCCACGATTGTACATTATCTGCGTCTTTTTTTTGGACTGGCAAGTCCTTAGGGGATTGCCGTTTTTTTTCGATGAAACTTACTCCAGGCGAGTCCAGCGATGACTATCACAATCGTGATACCCCACAAGACCGTTTGCACCTGGCTGGAAGCTTGCTGGAGGGTTTCTGCATAAAGATACCCCACCAATATTATTGCTGCGGACTTGATCAATTCACCTGAAAGCCATGCTACCGCCCAACGCTTGATCGGAACCCGCCCCAAGCCGGTAGCAATCAGGGTAGGAATGGGCAGCCCCACGCTCAGTTTAGAAAAGAACAGCAAGCGGGGTGCCCGCGTCTGGATATCCTCTTGCAGCCGTAAAATAAGCAGCGGGTTAATGCCAACTTTTTTTACAGCCCGACTTAGCCATTCCATTTTGCCGATCCGTCCGAGCCAATACCAGCCCATATCCGCAATCAGATTGCCCGTGACCACCGAAACATACACGGGCAAAGGGCGCAGCAAACCTTTCGAAATCGCCGCTCCGCCTGTCAGCAAGGTAATGGGTCCCTCAGCCATGGCTGCCAGCCCCAAAAGACAGTAGGAAAGAAAGTTGTTGTTTAGCATAAGTTGAAGTTGCATCCTATCGCTACGCATTAATATTGACAGACCTGAAAGACACTCAGATTCATGCTTTGATTATAGGAAGCAAATAATCTTTGGCGTATAAATCCGGTATAGCTTGAGTGACCCCCTTACCCTTGGTTATCGCATCATTTACCGCTGAGATCAAATTTTTATATCCTGAATATGAACACAAAAAGCTGGGCTTTATACAAAAAATAAACCTGTACAATGCTTCTCTTGCTATGATTGGATTTTGAAATTATTTGGCACGTTAGGCGAAAATAATCTTTACCTTTAGATCAAAAGAGAATAAGCATGTTCAAGAGTAAGAAAAAAATCATCATTACAAGCATAATCCTAATCATCGGAACGATTGCCTACCTCGCAGCCAACCGCTATCTGATCAGGCATGTCGAAATTGCTGACGTCAGCGCCTATGCCAGTACTGCCAACATTTCGTTACCAATGCCAGAAGAAGTGACCCCAACAGCAACTTCCACCGTACAGGAGGACAATACTGAAATCAACGCTGTACTTTCCATGGAAGCAGTCACTTCAGAGGGTTGGCATTACCAAAGCTCAATCCTCTCGATTTCAATCGGGAAGGTTACTACGGGAACAGGAGCGGATACCTTAACCTACTTCGTGGCTGATGTTGTTATCTCAGATGCCACTCAATTGCTGAGCGCTTTTGCGGATAACCAATTCGGCCAGAATATTATTGCGTACACTTCCCAAATTGCCGAAGAAAACGATGCCTTATTTGCCATCAACGGTGATTATTATGGTTTTCGTAAGGATGGCATCATCATCCGTAACGGGGTGATTTACCGCGATGAACCGGCTCGGATCGGGCTGGCTTTC
>JBDKSY010000170.1:0-6124 GCA_039680395.1 Anaerolineaceae bacterium
GCACTTTGCCATCGAGAGCATCACTTTCCATTACCAGCCGCACCTGAACACCACGTTGAAAAGCATGAATTAATGCCTGCTCTACTTCGGGCAGGTTGATATTGTACATTGCCATATCCACAGATCGTTGCGCTCCATCTATGGATCCCACAATCGCATCTACGATTTCATCAGGATCATGCCCCGAACCAGTGAAATATACTTTGATCCCCTCGCTGATGATTGGTTCGGTAACCTTTACAGGAAGGGGGACTGTTGTGCTGCACCCAGTTAAAAGGAAAAGGAAAAGAACAGAAATTCTCCAAAATGATCGCAAAATTTGCCTTTCTCTGCCACCCTTATATAATCCCATGCTAATGATCAACCCCCCAGAGGATCAGCCTTCCATCCTGACTGCTGCTTGCCAGCCATTTTCCATCAGGAGAAAAAGCTGCAGACAGAAATGGGCTGGTTTTATCTCCCAAAACCACCAATGAAGTCCAATCTATCGTATTCCACAAACGAAGCGTGCCATCCTGTGATGCAGAAACCAGGATCTTCTCTTCGGGATGGAAAGCGACGCTTTTCACAAAACCCTCATGGCCGACTAGATCTTTCACCAGCCATCCGTGGGTAGGTTCAAAGATCCAGACTTCATTATTCTTTGCTGCAGCAGCAAAGAATTTGCTATCAGGAGAATAAGCCACCGCGTTCACCCAGTTGTATGCATTGGCAGACTGCCGCCAGCGCCCATCTGCTGCGAAAATGCGCACATTGCCATCTCCACAGCCGGCAATGAAGCCAGAACCATCAGGCGCAAAAGCAAGGCTGTTCACATATTCACCACATACTGCTTCCTGCCCTGTCTGGCTGCCATCAGAAACATTCCAGATACGGATCGTCTGATCGCGCGACCCGCTGACCAGGTATTTTCCATCCGGCGAGAATACTACCGCACGCACATCATAAATATGTCCTTCGATCATTCGTATCAGTTGCCCTGTGGCAGTATCCCACAACCGGATGATGGAATCACCGCTGCCGCTGGCCAGCAATTTACCATCAGGTGAGAAAGCCAGGCTGTAGAGATACCCCATATCCGGTGGGTCCACCAGTTGCATCAATTCTTCTCCTGAAGGTACAGACCAGAGTCGGATGATCCGATCTATCCCTGCAGTTGCCAGCATCTTTCCATCTGGCGAAAAAACCAGGGTGTTTGCAAAGGCATTCCATTCGGAAACCGGCTTTAACATAACGGCATTTTCAGAGGAAATCACTGCACCACCAGATGTTCCTACAGGCGGTGTGATGGTTATTTCACTCATTGTTGTTTCCGTAATGGTAGGAGAGGCAGGGGAATCTGTTGGTTTGATCACCTGAATCGTAGAGGTAACCGCCTGCCAGGTTGCATCTTCTTCATTTTGCTTTACAGTAGGTGAAGAACACCCAACCAGAGAAAAAAGAAAAACACCCATCATTAGCAATATGATCATTCCTGCTCGATAAGTGTTTTTCTTGTTGTTCATAGTAAGCCTACATTTTTACGTAGAAAATTCCTGTCTCTACTTTGCTTTGGTATCACTTCCATTGCTTTCAGTGGTCTCTTCAGGTGTCATGCGTGCCAGCGAGGCAACAGCATCACCCTCCTGAATATCCATCAGGTGAGTGCCCCGTGTTGCCCTGCCCGATTGGCGGATCTCGGATACTTTAAGACGCAGCACCAACCCCGCGCTGGAGATCAATGTGACTTCGTCCTCTTCCTGTACAACATGAGCTGCAGAAATCTCACCAGTACGATCCAGGTTTTTTACATCAAAAGTAGCAACCCCACCGGTAGCACGTCCTTTCACCGGATACTCGCTCAATGGTGTGCGCTTCCCAAATCCTTTTGTGCTGATCACCAACACGCTCCCGTTGGGTTCAACAACCTCCATAGAAGCAACCTTATCACCCTTGGCAAGGCCAATACCAGTCACGCCACCCGCTGCTCTTCCCATTGACCGGACGGTTGATTCTGAAATGCGCAACGCCTGTCCATAGGCGGTAACAAAAAGGATTTCATCCTTGCCGCTTGTCAGTCTTGCCCATCCCAGTTCATCACCTTCATCCAACCCCATGGCGATCATACCGCTCGAACGGACGCTGGATAGTTCAGATAGCGCCAACCGTTTCACCTTGCCCTTGACGGTAGCCAGGGTACAGTAATAGCCCTCCTCAAAAGCCGGCACTGCTACTGCAGCAGTGATCCGTTCACCAGATTCCATCGTCAGTAGATTGACCACCGGCACTCCGCGATCGGTTGGTTTCGCATCGGGTATCTGCTTGGCACGTTCAGAATAAACCTTTCCTCTGTCTGAGAAGAACAGGATGGTTTCCAGAGTTCGAGCGTGCAGGATGGTAAGGACTTCATCTTCTTCCTTGACTGCCTGACCAGTGACGCCGCGCCGCCCACCCCGCGTGGTCCGGTACGATTTAACATCCACACGCTTGATATATCCACGCTGGGTGATAGTGATGAGGATAGGCTCATCCACAGTCAGGTCTTTTTCAGTGAACTCGCCCACACCTTCTGCCACGATCTGGGTGCGGCGTTTATCACCATATTTTTCGCTTACTTCCGTCAGATCATCGCGGATGACACCCAACAGCTTTTCGGGGTGTGCCAGCAGATCTTCCAGATAGGCGATCTTTGCCAGGAGTTCTTTATGTTCATCTTCGATTTTTTGGCGCTCGAGAGCTGCCAGACGGCGCAATTGAAGATCAAGGATCGCCTGTGCCTGGATCTCAGTCAGTTTAAACCGTGATACCAGACGTTCACGCGCAACACTTGCATCGGGAGACTTGCGGATGAGATCAATAATGGCATCGAGGTTTGCCAATGCGATCAACAAGCCTTCCAAAATATGAATACGCTGGCGTGCTTTATCAAGCTCGTACTCAGATCGTCGAGTGATGACATCCTGCCGGTGTTCCAGGTAAACCTGAAGTGCCTTCTTTAGAGGAAGTGTGCGAGGCTCACCATGTACTAATGCCAGCATTTGCACACCGAAAGTAGATTGCAGTGGTGTGAATTTGTACAACTGGTTAAGCACAATGTTTGGCTGTGCACCTTTTTTAATTTCTAATACGATCCGCATCCCCATCCGGTCTGATTCATCACGTAGATCGGAAATATCTTCGATCCGTCCTTCGCGTACCAGCTCGGCAATGCGCTCGATCAAAGTTGTCTTATTTACCTGGTATGGTATCTCACGAATGATGATCTCAGATTTGCCACCTGATGAAGGCCGGATCTCAGCAACGCCGCGCACCATCAGGCGACCACGCCCATGTGCATATGCCTGATTGATGCCATCCAATCCAATGATCTGCCCACCCGTGGGAAAATCTGGACCTGGAAGATAGCGCATCAAATCTTCCACCGTTACATCATCAACAGTGTCGTAATTATCAATCAAATAAGTGAGCGCACCACATAATTCGCGCAGGTTGTGCGGTGGAATATTGGTTGCCATACCCACCGCGATCCCAGAAGAACCATTCAATAGCAGGTTGGGAAGCCGCGCAGGCATCACATCTGGTTCTTGTAGAGATCCATCAAAATTATCAATGAAGTTCACCGTATTTTTATCAATATCCACCAGCATCTCAGAAGCGATCGTAGCCAACCGCGCTTCAGTGTAACGCATGGCAGCCGGTGCATCCCCATCAACTGAACCAAAGTTTCCTTGCCCATCAACAAGCGGGTATCGCATGGAAAAATCTTGAACCAGCCGCGCCATGGCATCGTACACAGACTGATCACCATGGGGATGATATTTACCCAGCACTTCTCCTACGATACGGGCAGATTTTTTATAAGCCGAACCCGATTCCAGCCCCAGATCATGCATAGCGTACAGGATCCGGCGGTGAACGGGTTTCAACCCATCACGCGCATCGGGTAATGCCCGGGCAACAATGACGCTCATGGCATAATCCAAATATGCTGACCGCATTTGCTGATCTATATCTGCTGATTGAATTGTTCCAACATCCATAATACTTACCTGTTCCTAATGATTATTGCCTTTCATTTACTTGATCAACAAAGGCAAGACTTTACATTATACCCTACTACAATGTGATGACCTTTTCTGCGTTGATCTGGGCAGAAAGGATATCACCCATCCCGCCTGCAATTCCTACCTTTAATTTATCCATCAATCCAAAATAATTCAGGCAGGTGGTGCACACGATCAAACGTACTCCTTTGGATTCCAATGCAGTTAATTGCTCGAGCACAGGGGAATCTTCTACTGTCAGCTTGATACCGTCAGTATAGAAGCAGATCGCTGCTGGAAGATCACCATTATCAAGTAAAAGCTGAAGATATGTACCAACCAGCTTGTGCATGAGAGCTGGTTCAGCATTGCCTAATCCGTCACGGGTCATGAGAATGACAGCAGATGACATTTTATTGTTGGTTGCCATGATCGAATCCTCCTGAAAGTATTTTTGTGTTTTTCTGAGTATCAGCATATGAATTATACCTGCCTGCATTTCCAGCCATAATGAACCTTGCAGATTTTTATGAATAGGGTAAACTTAAATCCATGCTCCGAAAAATATCAATCTCCATTGCTCTACTGCTTGCAGGAGTATTGTTTCTCTTCCCCGTTTTGAACAGTGTAAAGGCTGCACCTGCCCTTTCTGTGGATCAGGGAAGAATGCCTGTAACTGCAGACGTGATATCAGCCACCCCTGTACCTGAAGAGGAAAACCAGGTACACGCCCTGTATTTTTATGCAAATGATTGTTCTCACTGTAAAGCAGTGTATGAAGAAGTGCTTACTCCCCTGATGGAGAAGTATGGTGATCAGCTTGACCTTCGCATGCTCGAGACAGGTGTTCCTGAAAACTACGAACTTTTGATCGCGGTAGAATCCCATTTCAAAATCAAATCCGAAGAGCGCGGCCTGCCTGTTATCGTGATAGGCGAGCAGATTTTGATTGGAGAAGATGCTGCTCGAACCGAGCTGCCATCGCTGGTCGAAAAAGGAATTACCGGTGGTGGGGTTGCGTGGCCTGCTATCACCGATCTTAACCCTGAAATTCTGCAACATAGCACACCTGATTTTTCTAATTCTGACGAATGCTCGCTCACCAATCCTTCAGCCTGTGAAACAGGCCAGCCGATCTATGCCGCTTATTTCTACCAGGTAGGCTGCCAGGCTTGCAGTCGCGTGGATGCAGATCTTAAGTATCTGCGATCCAAATATCCAAATCTGATCATTGAAGAATTTAATATTTACGATCATGCTGCTCTGGCAGATTGGATGAGTGCGAAAGCTGGTCGTGATGATTTCCATACACCTGCCCTGTTCATTGGCAAGCAAGCCTGGATCGGGGAAGAAGAGATCACCCCGGATGCATTGCTGCCTGTATTGAAGAGCCTCAACGATACTGGCTCTGAAAATTACTGGAAGGGCTTCGATGAAGACAAACTGACCAACAGCATCGTGAACCGCTTTCGCTCAATGGGCTGGATGGCTGTAGTTTTCGCCGGGTTAGTGGACGGTTTGAATCCCTGTGCATTTGCCACCATCATCTTTTTTGTCTCTTACCTGACCATCAGTGGTCGAAAAGGGAGAGAAATTCTGATGGTTGGTGGTTCTTTCTCCATAGGTGTCTTCCTGGCATACCAGCCAGTTGGGTTAGGTTTATATAAAGTTCTCGACCTGTTTGGTAACTGGCTTGGAGCAGTAGGGCGCTGGGTGTATGCGTTGACAGCAGTTTTCTGCCTGGTACTGGCGATTTTCAACCTGCGCGATTTCTTCAAAGCTCGGAAGGGGCATATTGAAGATATGGAATTGAACCTTCCCAAACCGTTGCGCATGCGTATCAATGCCACCATCCGTGAGGGGCGTAAAGCCAGGGCATATGTCATTGGCGCATTTTTTACCGGGGTTCTGGTCTCATTGCTCGAACTGGCCTGCACGGGTCAAATTTACCTGCCTACCATTATTTTTGTCAGCTCCATTCCAGAGCTGCGGGTTCAGGCGCTCTTCTTCCTGATCCTCTATAATTTATTATTCATTGTTCCACTGATCGTGGTTTTCATCCTCGCTTACTTTGGCACAACATCAAAAGACCTTACCACTTT
>JBDKSY010000171.1:0-5037 GCA_039680395.1 Anaerolineaceae bacterium
TTCCAGGTGTTGTTATCCAGCTCCAGATTCATGATCATTTCTCTGGTCAGGTCGCCAACCATGCTGGTCGAAAAAGTCACCGCATAAGATACCTGTGCGTTTCCAGGGTTGGTAAGCGTTGATTTCACTTCATAGGCAAGCGAAACAAGACCAAGGTTGATGGCAGTGTCGTAATATCGTTTTTGAAAATCATCCTGTGTGATGGCATCCTGGCTGATACGCGTCAGCATGCCATACATGCCAGCGTAATCTTCAGTTTTCCATGCTTCCAAAAAAGCCACTGAAGTCTCATTTGCATCAGGTGCATGGGTGGTATTAACGACAGGTGTCGGTAAAGATGGCGTAGAAGTACCTTCAGGAGTTTTACCTGAAGATTTTACCGAGCAGGCAACGACAACTACCAGAACCAGCAGAGACCAGATTCGTTTTTTCATGATGTTATAACCTTTTAAAAAGAACACTCATTGCCAGATAAGGCGATTGCCATGCCAACACCTGCGAATGAACAGGGCAGGTATAGGTCAGGTTCTGCTGGCAGAGTGCCGGAATATCACTTTTTATTTGTAATCCAGCTTTGGTTAATGTGCGCGTCAGGTGGCATAATGGAAGCCCCATGATGCAGGCAAAGCAACCCTTCATATCTTCAACCGGCTTAAAAACTGGATGTTGAATGGCATATGCACCTGCTTTATCCAGCGGATCGCCTGTTGCAATATAAGCATCTATTTCCTCATCTGTGTAATTGCGCATTCTCACATCTTCACGGCAAATATCCTGTATGGTTTGAATAGATTTTGCTGGAATGATCGCCAGGGCTGAATACACCTGGTGTACTTTTCCCCGCAACTGCAATAACATGCGCCGGGTATCAGCTTCATCCACAGGTTTTCCCAACAACTCTGCTCCATCTGCCACAATGGTATCTGCAGCAATTATCCATTCATCTGGCAATACATCAGAACGGGTAGCCATGGCTTTTTGTACCGCAAGCCTTCTGACATAAATGGCTGGGTGTTCCTCAGGATAGGGAGTTTCATCTATCTCAGCAGGTTTTACACGAAATGGAATTCCCATCCAGGATAACATCTGTTTGCGACGAGGTGAATTCGAGGCTAAAAGAAAAGACACATTTTCCATGATGTTAAGATTCTAACACATCAGGGATGTTTCCGATTTTGGATTTCACAGCAAGAACCATTTTATGGCAGGATCGTTCCTGTTGGAGTAGGTAGTGGATCAGAACCTGTTGGTACGGCAACGATGATGAGACGATGTGTGTTGGATGTTTCTGGCCAGCAGGTAATAATTGTAAGGCGCTCATCCGATGAGGGTAACAGCCATTGCGCATTTTCCAACCGTTTTTCAATGGTTGCATCGCGTTCTTCCACCAGCATTTTGTTCGCAACGGTGTAATGATAAACTTTTTCATAACCGTAGACATCAATTTTATCGCCAGGGACGAGGTAAACCAGCTTGAGAAAAACCTTGCCATAAACATTGTGGTGACCAATAAGCACGGTATTGCCTGGAACGCCCAACCCGGCAGATGTGGTTTGCCAACCGACCGCAGGTTCATTGGGCGCTGCCCATTGCTGATAGGTTTTCCCGTCAATTTCTACCAGTTGAACCAATGCGTCAACGACTGGTGCGTCAATACCCAATTCCTTGATGACAAATCTTGAGGGATCTTCTCCTTTAGGCGTGGGTGTAGCGGTAGGCTGTGGTGTGGTAGTGGGGGTAAGAAGGTTTTCAGGTGGCATGTTGCTGGGAATAGCTGTAGGAGTATCTACTTCGATTGAATAAGGCACAAATCCGGTAGCCACAACCACTTCGTCAGATTTTCCACTCTGACGCTGCATCTCCAGGCCATTCCTTATAGCAAATACAGTGCTGGTTATTCCCCATCCCAGAAGTAAGAATCCAGCAACATAAAAAAGATACCGCTTGATAAATTCAATGAAGGCTTTCATATTTTTGTCTCATTATATAGAGGGTTTTCATCTGCTGCAATAGATAAATATAACTGCTGGCTAAAGAATCCGCCAGCAGTTATATCCTTCAAGGAGACAAAGCCGCCTATTGATCTTCTTTCTTATCTATCTTCTTTGTAAGTCCGGTCATCACAAAAGCCATACCGAAGAAGATGAAACTCATGTTGAATAAAAGCTTTTGTGCAAGGGCAATACCATTTACGCCCTGGAAGTCAATGCCGGTTACCGGGATGAGTACTTCAGGTGCAGCCACTACGCCGGGTGTTACCACCTGGGCTACCACTACGATCTGTGTACCATCAGGATCACCTGGATCTTCGGTTGGATCTTTTGGATCTTCCGTTGGTATGTAGCAGCAGTATTTTTCAATAGAGGTTACCGGATCCATCTGTATTGGAGATCCATTATCCATGTAGGTGATGATCACGGTATGCGGTAATCCATCTGCATCCACCAGGAGAAAGTCAACAGATCCATTCGCCGGCACAGGGTCTGTGCCATTGACTGCCGGATTCCCATCCAGTACATACGAGAAGCTCACCGGTTCATCATTAGGATTGGTCAATGTCCACAGGATCTTGTAGAGCCCTTCCTGGCAACTATATGATAGGGAAAGTGTATCCAGAGGTGGGATGATAATGCACTCATCGCTGTCACTGCTATCATTGGCATTACCCCAATCTCCGGTGATGGCGAAAGTATGGGCTCCACCTGTTGAAGCAACTTCATAAGTTGTTCCTGGGGCAACAATGATGACCGCGCTTAAAGCCCCGCCATCAATCTGCCACTTGAAGCCCAGTGCTTCAGTATCATTTGGATTGGAAATTCTCCATGTGATGCCATCCCCATCCTGTTCGCAAATGTGAGTGAGGGTTAGTGGGTCAGGCGGAGGGACAATACAGGCATCAGCAGGGCTCGAGGTCACTACATTTGCACCCCACCTTCCAATCAGTGTGATCGTATGTGCACCAGCAGAAGTATGTAGTGTTCTTGAAGAAAGAGGATTGACGCTCATTCCAGCTACCATTGGTTCGCTGTCAATGATGTACCGGTATCCAACCTGCCAGGCATTAGGATTGTAGATAGTCCAATCCAAACCTGATCCATCCCCTGAACAGACATAGGATAACTGCAAGGGAGCTGGGGTTGGTTTACAGCTATTCACTTCTACTGAAGTGGGTGTTGCACTTGCAGTTTTTCCACCGTCGAAGGTAATGGTCATGGTAGCAATGGACAACTCTGCGATCGTGATGGTGCTCTTCCCTGGAGGTGCATTCACGGGACCATTTACCCCTGTCCAAAGCTGCCAGGTGTAGGGTACATCAACGCTGTTGGGATTGTTAACGGTCCAGCGCAGATGCAAATAGTCACCTGCAATACACTCGTAACCCACTGTCAGGGGTTGAACGGTTACCGGAGTTTCTGTAACATCAGGGGTATCAGTCACATCAGGGGTATCTGTAATATCTGGAGTATCCGTAATATCTGGTGTGTCTGTTATTTCAGGGGTATCCGTAACAACAGGAGTGTCGGTTACTTCAGGAGTATCCGTTACCGGG
Organism: Anaerolineaceae bacterium; assembly: GCA_039680395.1. GTDB lineage: Bacteria > Chloroflexota > Anaerolineae > Anaerolineales > Anaerolineaceae > UBA4782. The sequence continues at coordinate 3,551 of JBDKSY010000171.1, forward strand.
GGTGTTTCGGTATCACCGGGCGTGGTTGTTGGCGGGGTAGTTACTATTTGTGTTTCAGTGGCAACTTCACATTGCCCGGCATGGTCACCTGCATGCATAGGATTGCCACTGGCATCCATATGACCTGCGTTCTGCAGAGCTGCTGCTGGCAGGTGAAGTGTCTGGCATCCTCCACTGGGTTCGCAGTGGCACCAGTAGATCTTGTCTGCAGCCTGGGTGGGGATTTTCACCATACTGAGCATCATGCCAGCCAGCAGGAAAGCTACTCCAAGAATATATGCCAGTCGGGTAAATCTACGAAAAATTGATAAACGCTTTACGCTCATAATAGTTCTCCTCTTTTTTGTATGCAATCATGTCTGCTAATTAAGCATCAATGATTTCATTCTGTTCGCAGTTTGTATCCCAGCCTGTCAACATTAATAAGGAGATCATTAGTGGGATTGATGGAGTCGAATTTCTGGCGTAACAAATAGATAAGATATTTAATCCTTCGATAAGCATCTTCTGAATCAATACCCCAAATTTCCAAAGCCATGGTTTGATACGTCACCACGGATGGGGCTGCCTTGGCCAGAATCGTCAACACTGCGAACTCTTTGGTAGTCAACTCAATGGAATTTTCCTCAAATTTCACCTCCTGATTGATAAGATCTATTGTGAGGTGTACCGCAGGGAAAACCAGACGGGTGACGTCCGTCTGACTGCCTGCGCGCCTTAACACTGCCTGCACACGGGCGACCACCTCGGCATTGTAAAAAGGTTTGGCGATATAATCATCCACCCCTTGATGTAATCCTTTGACTATATCGTCTTTGGCATTTAAAGCAGAAATAATGATGACTGGCACATTTGACATCTGGCGAAGATAAGATAACGTTTCCCAGCCATCCATTTCAGGCATCATCAGGTCAAGCAAAATAAGATGGGGTTGTTGTTCAGCGGTTTTCTTGAGAGCTTCTTTCCCACTTGAAGCACTGAGAACATTGAAACCACCAACCCGTAAAATATGTTTTAGTAAATATGTGGTATCAGGATCATCTTCGACGATAAGCACTAATGGCCTGATTTCAGTCATCTGGTCGAGATCTACCCCGACCTCTGAACTTGATTGCATCTGGTTATTGGAAGAAGATGTCGCTACCATAATGCCATCTCCGGAAAAGGAATATGTTTCTGCAACTTAAAAGCAAGAAACCGCCCATAATGTACGGCCGGTTTCGCTACTTGCTCCCCGAAAACATTATCCAGGTTTAAATTGGATAAGCGACCAAATGAATGTCTCCGGATCTATGCATCCCAAGTATGAAATTGTTGAAATGGTTGAATGTATTCTGCGAAGAATGACTGTATTAAATATCAATTAAAAGTATAACAATATAATTTTCTTATGTCAACACTCAATTTTTCTATTACCGAATTCTAACCAAATATTCTCAGTATTTATTACCTCCTCTCTATCTGAGGATCAACAGACTGCTGGCAGA
>JBDKSY010000172.1:0-3430 GCA_039680395.1 Anaerolineaceae bacterium
GCTATTTTTGTGAAAGTCTGCCATTCATTGGCGCCATCGATGTAGGCTGATTCATCCAGATCGCGCGGAATTGAGTCAAAATACCCGCGCATCAACCAGGCATTGAAGGGGATGGAAAATCCGCCATACACCAGGATCAACCCGATCAATTTATTGAGCAGTTGTAGATGCTGTAGTACCTGGTAAATTGCCACAATCGTTGCAGTCGCAGGTAACATCTGAATAAGGATGAGTGCCAAAAGCCCGTAGTGTCTTCCAACAAATTTGAATCGAGAAAATGCATAAGCCATTGTTATGGTAAAGAATAAAGAAAGCAAGCTTCCCCCTAAACATGCAATGGCACTGTTCTTCATCCAAATCAAGAAATCAGTATTAACGAGTAAATTCTTAAAATTTACCAGCGTTACCGTAGTTGGTATGAGAGAGGTAGAGAATAAAGAAGCACTTTTTCCAAAAGAAGCAGTCGCGATCCAATAGATCGGGAAAAGTGTGACCAGGCAAGCAATGATCAAAGCCAGTCTGGACAGGTTGGTGGTAATGAAAGTGGATGTTTTTCTGGACAGAGGTTTCATGCATCCACCTCCTTGAACGCACCAGTGAGCTTTGTGTTGATCAATGTAAGCGTTCCTATGATCATGAAGAGGATCAAACCACAGGCTGCAGCCATGCCATAGTCAAAACTGGCACTGGCAAATGCCATCTTATACATAAAGGTTGAGAGCAGATCGGTTGAGCCTACCAGGGTTGAGGTTTTTACAAAAGGCCCTCCTTCGGTAAGCAGGTAGATCACACCGAAGTTTCCGAATTGCATGGCAAAGCCTGAAATTATCAATGGAAGAGTGGCAGATTTCAATAACGGGAAGGTAATATTCCAGAAAGATTGCCAGAAGTTCGCGCCATCTACTTTCCCTGCGTCGTACAATTCATCCGGGATACTTTGCAAAGCTCCCAGACAGGTGATCATCATAAATGGGAAGGCTATCCAGATATTAACGATGAGACAGGTTATTCTTGCGGTCAATGGCTCGGTAAGCCAGGGTACAGCAGCGATATTAAAGATAGCAAGAAAACGATTGATCGGACCGAAGGAGGAATTGAGCAATCCTCTCCAGGTTAACACAGTCAGTGTGGATGGAAGCGCCCACGGGAGGATAAGCAGCATCCGGTAGAAATTTCTTTCACGGATGTTCTTATTCATCAATAAGAGAGCCAGAATTAAGCCGATAGAGAATGAAAGAAACGTTGAAAGAACTGCCCAGATGGTGGTCCAAGAAAGGACACCAAGAAACTCACCTTGTGCGCTGCCTACAAAGATACGCCGGAAGTTGAGTAATCCACTGAATTTATAATCAACAAGATGGGTAAGAGAATAATTAGTAAATGCAAAATAGATCGTAAATATACCTGGTATTACTACTGCCAGTAACATGGCAATCAGTCCCGGTGTGATGAACAAATAGGGAGTTGCCTTCCTGCCGTTTGTCTTCTTGTGGATCGCTGAAACCATGTTCTCCTCCTCATTGAAAAACCTGGAGGGGGTGGTAATTTCCCTCCAGGTTCGATCAGAAAGAATATTGACTATTTATTCTCTTCAATGGTTTGCAAGATCAATGCTTGTGCGTCAGTGAGTGATTGCTCAACAGTGGCATCACCATGAACTGCTGCCTGGAATGCAGCGGTAGCGGGAGCCCAAACAAAATTCATCTCATTAATGCTGGGAAGGACTTCGCTATTATTCAATTGGGTTACCCAACCATCAAATTCGGGAGTGGACTGCAATGAAGGATCCTCTGCAACAGTCTTGTAGACAGGGATGTTGCCATTGTTTGCCTGATAGAGAGGTAATGGCAGATTCTTGCCCATGTAGATGGCGAGATCAGCTGCAACATCCTGATTCTTGGATTGGCTGCTGACGGAAAAGCCAGTGAATGTGGCAAATGGTCTAGGAGCTTGCCCATTAGGGGTGGTAGGGATGGGAGCTACACCAACATCAATACCTGCTGTTTTGTAGGAAGGAACCATTGCCGGATTGGTAATGATCATGCCAACCTTGCCTTCAGAGAAAAGGCTGTTCATGACATCTGCTGTAGTGTCAGCGGGCATTAATTTTTCTTTATTCACGAGGTCGGTTACATAAGTTAAACCTTCGATCGCACCTTCGTTTGCAAGACCGATATCGGCCACATCATAACCAGTACCCGTCCATTTGAAAATATATCCGCCATATGCTGCAATGAACGGATAACTGTAATAGAAGGAATCAATTTGATACAGGAATCCGTATTGACCACCCTGGGTCAATGGTTTTGCCATGCTGATCAGTTCATCCATGGTAGTCGGAGCAGAAGGTACCAATGCTTTATTGTAGACAAGCGCCATTGTGTCTCCAGCAAAGGGGATACCAAGCAAATGTCCATCCAGAGTGAAGGAATCAAGGGAATTTTGGCTATAGTTGGCTTTTTCCTCATCGGAGAGGTAGCTTTCCAGTGGGACGATCAATTGGCCAGAATAATGACCACCAATGTAGTTATTGATGTTCATGAATATATCAGGTCCTTCGCCGGCTGGGATTGCTTGAGGGATCTTGTTGAGCATTTCAAACTGGTTACCTTCAGTAACCACAACAGTATTACCAGTTTCTGCAGCCCACTGCTCAGCAACAGCTTTCACTGTTTCCATTGCATCCATACCAACGCGGTCAATGATCCAAAGATTGATCGTAACCGGGTCTTTGGCCACTTCAGTGGCAGAATCTTCTACAGGTGCATCCGTTGCCCCAGCCACTGCTTCGGTACTGGCTGCGGGGGCAGCTTTAGGAGTACATGCTGTAAACAAACTGACAACCATCACCAGGGTGATGAATACCATACAGTAGTGCATGAATTTCTTTGACATTTCTCTTCTCCATAACGAAATATTTTTGACGCTTGTGGCTGAAAGTGACAAAGATTTAGAAATTTTCTTTTATCCATGCCCTCCTTTTTACTCTCGATCATTGTTTTCGAATGGAATTGGTGGAACCACGCTCGATCAACTGAGATGGAAGAACGATCTGCTTGACAGTAACATCTTCTCCACTCAAAGTTGACAGTAGAATCTCAGCAGATTTCTTCCCAAGTTCATATGCACTTCCAAATACAGCGCTACAAGGTGGAGACATAAACGGATAGATCGGACTATCAGCGTAACCAATGACTGCCAGGTCTTCCGGTATCCTTAATTGAAGATCGTATGCAGCGTTGTACACTCCCAAAACAGCTAGATCAGAAACTGCAAAAAAAGCGGTAGGTCTATCAGGTTGCGATAGATGGCTGATAATGACTCTCTTTGCTTCATCGGGGTCATCAGAGAACTCAACACAATTTTTTGAGTTGTATGGAAGGTTGTGCTGGATGACAGATTGTTTAAAACCTCGGATCAACTGATTGGT
>JBDKSY010000173.1:0-4344 GCA_039680395.1 Anaerolineaceae bacterium
GTAACCCGGAGGTCAGTAGTTAGTGGTACGCCATCCCCGTGTTCATCACCGGCCGCATCCCATTCTCCATGGTTGCTTTTCTTTGCTACAACTGGCAACCCAAAGTACAGAAGCGGTTTCTTGCATGGGTTTGGAGATTTGATGCAATTTCAATTGTAGTTTTTGCAGCTCTCCTCCATCGGATCTAAATAAGTTTCCATCACAAACAACGACACCTTATTAGTGTCGTTGTTCCAAATAGACCAAGATATCACCTTAGTTTTATGAAATTAGAATCTGAACCCATAACCAAATAGTCAATAGAATCATGGGTAATCCAATATACCAACGGACTGGATTCAAAACAGGTGATTTCAATGAGATTTTTCCTTCCTTTATTGTCTCATCAAAATGAACTTGATCTTTGTTGGGGACTTCGAAAAATGTAAATAAGAAGTCGTACAGTGATCCGATAGCAAAAAAAGCCATCATGTAATTAACGATTGAACCTCGAAGGATCAGAAAAACGGAAAGTAGTAAAAATATCAAAAAATATACCACTCTCTTCACTTTAACTTTTTTTTGATCATATAATCCAATCGCCACACCACTATGCTTTTTCGGTGAAAACAGCCAAAGGAACATTCGAATCGATGCAAGCGTTGAAAGACCTAAAACAACATATTCTATTACTTTCATTTTTCCTCCTTATTTTTTAAGCGACCCTAAGTCGCTTTTATTCTTAAAAAAATTACGTAATCCCTCTCAGGAAAATTGAGATGATACTTTCAAACTTTTTATCTGCTGAATCCTGAGAAATTCCACCTACAACGCTTGGACTGGTAATCGCCAAAGCAATATTTGCAGTCAAATCTGGGTCGACATCATCAATAAAAACCTTCTCGATAATTCCTTTTCGTATTACATTGCTAATCAAGCCCTGATATGACTTGCGCTTGATCTGAAATTTTCCCTGCCGTAACGCATCCATTCGTTGAACTTCAATGGTTAATAACCCCAGTAATGAACGAGTGGTTATAAGATATTGCATATGATTCAAGAGAATCAATCGGAGTTTTTCCTTGGGGGAAATCATTTGCCTATCAATTTCCTGAGCGCTCGCGATTAAGTCATCGATGTAGGATTCAAGAATCGAAAGCAGTATTTCATCCTTTGTCGAAAAATAATCGTATAAAGTCGATTTTCCAGCATGTACCATCTCTGCGATAGATTGCATGGATGTGTTTTGATATCCGTTTTTTAGGAATAGATTCATTGCCGCTTCAGCTATTTGTTTTCTTTTAACAGATATTGATTCTTCAGTAAGTAAAATACCTTTTGGCATAGATCCTCTAAGCGACTGATGTTCGCTATGATTTTATCACAACCAAGATATGATTACAAGCACTAATTTATTATCGTGACTCACTTTATGCATCAGCTTTCAAAAGTCTTCTGGATAATCGCATATGATATAAAAAAATAGAAGTCGAAATCCTACTGGCTTAAAAATACCAGAAACTCTCGAGGCAAGCGATTTCACAAGATAAGCAGTCTACGGTTAGCCTTTTACGGTTATGACTCATAATCCGGAGGTCAGTGGTTCGAATCCCCGTTAGGGGAGCATCATCACAACAACCCGATGCTCATTATGGTCGTCAACCAGGGGGATCACTCCGTTATTCACAGGTTGCTCATCCAGCAGGATTTGGCAAACATTGCGCGTCACATGATCGGGATTATTCACCTGGATCCAGTACACGGAATTGCCGAATTTGTAACGGATCTCAAAACCATCCCAATCTGGTGGAATGACAGGATCTATGCGCAAAGAGTTCCCAATCTTATGGAAGCCAAGGATGGTCTCCAGCCCCAGCCGGTACATCCAGGCAGCTGAACCCGTATACCAGGTCCACCCACCACGGCGCACGTAAGGCGGTTGGCTGTAGATATCGGCGCAAACTACATACGGTTCGACGCGGTAAATAAGAGCCTTTTCTTCACTATCGGATTGGAAGATAGGGTTGAGCAGGTCAAAGAGCGCCGTTGCCCGCTTTCCATCGCCCAGGCTTGCGAAAGCCCAGGCGGTCCAGGCAGCAGCATGCGTGTACTGTCCACCGTTCTCGCGAGTTCCCGGCGGATAGCCCTTGATATAGCCGGGGTCGTTCACAATTTTATCGAAGGGTGGGGCAAAGAGCACCGACAGGCGATCCTGTGGACGCACAAGTCGTTCCAGCACCGATTGCATTGCCCGGCAGCTGCGCTGGGGGTCACCAGCTTTACTGAGCACTGCCCAGGATTGGGCGATGGCATCAATCTGGCATTCCCGGTTTTGGATGGAGCCGAGCGGTGTTCCACTGTCATCATAGGCACGTCGGTACCAGTCGCCATCCCAGGCCGATTGCTCAACAGCAGCAGCGTATTCTTTCACCCGGGTTCTATAGCGTCGTGCAGTTTCGACCTCTCCGTTCTGTTCGCAGATCACAGCAAAGCGTTCCAGCACATCGCAAAGGAACCAGGCCAGCCAGACACTCTCTCCTTTCCCATCTTTCCCGACACGGTTAAGGCCGTCATTCCAGTCGCCGGTGCCAATCAATGGCAAGCCGTGGAGACCTGTGGTAGTGCCTTTCTCGATCGCTCGCAGGCAGTGTTCCATCAATGAATACGATTGCTCTGTTGGTGGAAATTCACCATAATGCTCGTCTTCACATTCCGGGAGGATTGGAGCGTGGAGAAAAGGAATTTGTTCATCCAGAATGTTTGTGTCGCCAGTTGCTTCAATGTATTGTGCCGTGACATAAGGCAGCCACAACAGATCATCCGAAAAACGCGTGCGCACTCCACGACCTGATGGTGGGTGCCACCAGTGCATCACATCACCTTCCTCGAACTGATGCTGGGCAGCATTGACAATCTGGCTGCGGGCAATCAAAGGATCAATCGGCAGAAGAGCCAAAACATCCTGAAGCTGATCGCGGAAACCAAATGCTCCGCTGGATTGGTAGAAGCCTGTGCGCCCCCAAATACGGCAAGAAAGTGTTTGATAGAGCATCCAACGGTTTAAAATTAAGTCAGTAGCTGCCTGGGGGGTATGCACCTGCACAGTCTCAAGTAAATGCTTCCAGAACAAATGGGTCCTTTGATAAGCCGCGCTAACATAGTTGGGATCATGATATTTCCGGGCTAATTCCAGGGCGTGTTCTTTATCCATTCCCTGCCCGAGCACGAAGTAAACCTCTTCGGTCGCCCCAGGTAGCAGATCAATGTGAATTTGCAGGGCAGCACAGGGATCTTCACCGGGCGTTATGCGTGTTTCGAGACCCAGGCGATGCAGCGCTGCTGGAAAAGACGATGCTCCGCCGCGTCCAAAAAACTCTGTGCGATCAGCGGTCAGACCGTGGAGCGATTGACTGGCAATCAGGAACGCGACACGGCTGCCGAACTCGGAGTTGTAGGGGTTGCTGGCTAGAAGGCATTCCTGAGCAGAAACATACTCTGGAATGATATAAGGCATGTTGGTGGCATGGGTGGTACCCAACACCCACTCGACGTACTGTGTGGCGGTTATCCGCCGGGTGTGGTTCAGGGTATTTTGTACTTTAAGATGAATAATTTTTACCGGATCTTCCGGGCTGGCAAAAAGCGTTAGAATTTGGCGAAGTCCATGTGAGTTGTGTTCGAAGATGGAGTAGCCCGCGCCGTGTCTCACCCGGTAAGGCTGTCTGGAGCCAGCCGGCAGCGGTGTGGGAGTCCAGACCTCACTGGTTTCTTCATCGCGCAGGTAAAGCATTTCGCCGGATGGATCACGGACCGGGTCATTGGACCAGGGAGTGAGACGGTTTTCACTGCTATTGAGTGCCCAGGTGCACTGACTGCCGGCTTCGCTGACCAAAAAACCAAACTCAGGATAGCCGATCACATTCACCCAAGGGGCAGGGGTGGTTTTGCCAGGTGGTAATCCAGCTTTATTTTGTGCACCAGCATTCCAATCAATGACATACTCACGCCCATCAGCACTGAATCCACCAAAACCATTGTAGTTCCTCAAACCGCCCAGCTCCTCAAGTGGAATGCACTGAGGAGGTTGGTCTGCGAATTCTACTTCAGCAGGTCGGGTTGCAATAAGCTCGGGTAAATGATGCACCGGAATTGCATACTCCGGCATCTGATCCCCCAACGATCCATTGGCTCCCTTGAGAAGAACACAAGCTGCTGTTTGAAGCAAGGTATGCTCTTCAACCCCCATTTGGTCACTATAAAGGATGAATATCCCGCCGCGCTGGTGCAGCCATACTTCACCGTCCATTTTGCTGACCATGCGATAGAGCAACCCATTCAACTCGGCACCGTAATTGGTTGGCTGGC
>JBDKSY010000174.1:0-5483 GCA_039680395.1 Anaerolineaceae bacterium
AGGAAGTGGCCATTACCGTTAAAGGAGGATACACCCCGGATATCATTGTGGTCAAAGCCGGGCAACCACTGCGCATGAGGTTTACGCGTCAGGAAAGTTCGACCTGTTCAGAAATGGTGCTGTTTCCTGATTTCAGCCAGAGCGCAAAATTGCCTGAAGGTCAGGAAGTGACAGTTGAATTTACTCCCGACAAACCTGGTGAGTATGGCTTCCAATGCCAAATGGGGATGCTGCGGGGAAAACTGATCGTTGAGTGATACCCTCGGGGTTTCTTGACGCGCTTACTTCTATGAATCAACACCTGATTTGATGATGGTATACTTGGACCACCATGGAAATGAGATCTGAAAGCAGCAAAATGGAACTGTGCATCTGTCTACGGCGGGGACTGTCTTCACCGCCGCGAACCTAGCCTGGAAAAATTCAAGGCCAACTGCCGCAGACGGCAGACAGTCACCCCGCACTTTTCGTAATGTGCAACGGTGCATCTGTCTGCCGTTTTTTGTTGCAGTTGGCCTTTTCATTTCAAGGAAGAATAGCAATGACAACTACGAATGCAGTTAAAAACTCCACCATCGTGGAACGACATGCTGGAGTCTATCGAAACATATTGCAGGCCATTGGCCATACCCCTTTGGTTCGTCTCAACCAGGTTGTGTTTGGAAGTACCACCGCTAATATATTCGCCAAGGTCGAGTTTTTTAATCCCGCTGGCTCGATTAAAGACCGCATCGGCCTGTCCATCATCGAAAATGCCGAAGCGGAAGGTAGGTTAAAACCCGGCGGAACGATCGTGGAGGCGACATCTGGCAATACCGGGGCCGGCCTGGCTCTGGCAGCCGCAGTAAAGGGATACCGCTGCGTTTTCGTGATGCCTGACAAAATGAGTGATGAGAAAGTCCGCTTCCTCCGTGCATTCGGGGCCCGCGTAGTCATTACACCTACCGCTGTGGCACCGGAGGATCCCCGAAGTTATTACAGCGTTGCAGCCCGGATCGTCCGAGAGACACCGAACAGCATTTTGGCCAATCAGTATCACAACCCGGCCAATCCAATCGCCCATTACCGCTTAACAGGACCCGAAATATGGGAGCAGACCTCAGGCAAGATTGATGTGCTCGTAGCAGGCATTGGCACCGGCGGCACGATTAGCGGAACTGCACGGTTCCTAAAAGAACAGAATCCGAAAATCAAAGTGGTAGGGGTAGATATTCAGGGTTCTCTACTCTACGATACCTGGAAACTCGGACATCTGCCTGTTGATCCGCATCCGAAGACCTATAAGATCGAGGGAATCGGTGAGGATTTCCTGCCATCCACGTTGGAACTATCTATTATCGATGAGATCGTCCAGGTGGATGATCGGGAGTCTTTCCAGATGGCCCGGCGGCTTGTCCGAGAGGAGGGTATCTTTGCCGGCGGTTCTTCCGGGTCGGCCGTTGCCGGATTATTGAAATCAAAGATCGTCCGATCCTTAAAGCCGGGGCAAAACGCCGTCGTCATCCTGCCTGACTCCGGCAATCGTTATCTGACCAAGTTGTTTGACGATAATTGGATGCGCGAGAACGGATTTCTTCCCGACAGCAAAACCACCGACCCGATCTCAGCTGTCATTGAAGCCCACCAAAAGCTCTCCCTGGTTGTAACCTGCCCTGACGAAGAAATGAACACGGTCGTAGAGAAAATGACCAGGTATGATATATCCCAGCTTCCGGTGGTCGACAAAGATGGCAAATTGATCGGGATGGTCGGGGAGTCAGATATCCTCGATCACCTTCTGCACTCCAATCATGTGCATGATCCTCTAGAAACCATCACCTCGATCATCAATCCAGGTGTACTGACAGCCAGGCCAGATGCCAGTATTGAAAGTGTGTTGCCTTCATTCGATCATGGCAAAGTGGTTGTCATCACAGATAACGAAGGGCGGCCCGTTGGGATGCTGACGAAGATCGACTTGATCGATTATCTCACTGAAAAAATCGGCTGATCGCCCAGATCACAGCAGGCGTTTCCATTCTTGGAAACGCCTGCTTCTTTTCAAATCCAGATGATTTCACAAACTGCGCAAGGCCTGGTCCAGATCAGCAAGTAAATCGTCTACATTTTCAATACCAACGGACAGCCGCACGAGCCCAGCGGGCACTTCAAGAGCGCTGCCTGAGACTGAAGCGTGGGTCATAGCAGCCGGGACCTCGATGAGAGATTCCACTCCGCCCAGGCTTTCCGCCAGCGTGAACAGACGAGTGGTTTCGACCATCTTGCGCGCTGCCTTTTCGCCACCTTTCAAAATTAGCGAGATCATTCCACCGTACAGGCGCATTTGCTTTTTCGCAACAGCATGGCCCTGGTGATTTTCGAGACCAGGATAAATCACATTTTCAACAGCGGAATGCTGTATGAGGAAATTGGCTAATGAGGCAGCATTTGCGGAATGACGCTCCATCCGCACGGCAAGTGTCTTGATTCCACGCAAAGTTAACCAACAATCCATTGGCCCGGGGACAGCACCTATTGCATTTTGCAGAAATTTTAAGCGTTCATATAGGCTTTTCTCTCGAACAATGATTGCCCCACCAATAACATCGGAATGCCCACCCAGATATTTTGTGGTTGAATGGATGACAAAATCAGCGCCCAGCGCGAGCGGTTGCTGCAAGTAGGGAGAGGCAAATGTATTATCCACAGCGATCAGAATATTCGTCGAACGGGCTTTAACTCGCCGAGAGATTTCCGCGATATCGGCAATTTTCAGCAACGGATTGGTCGGCGTCTCGATCCACACCAATCTTGTTTCAGGCCTAAGGCTGGCTTCCACCCTGGTTGGGTCACTGATATCGGTATACGAAAATTCGAGGCCGTATTCCTTAAGCACGCGTTCAAACAGGCGGAAGGTACCTCCGTAGACATCATTCGAAGCTAGAACATGCTCACCTGGCTTAATCAGGCGCAGCAGAGTGTCAGTGGCTGCCATACCGGATGAGAAGGCTAATCCATAGGCAGGTTGACCTGCCAATGCGCTTTCAAGCGCCGCCAGGCATTGTTCAAGGGCTAGACGGGTTGGGTTCGCTGTGCGACTGTAATCAAAACCTTTGGTAACTCCTACCTCTGCCTGAGCATAGGTCGAGGTCTGGTAAATCGGCGTGATCACTGCCCCGGTGGCTGGATCCGCTCCCTGACCGGCATGAATCGCGAGGGTCTCTATCTGAGGATTTCTCTGCATTCTATATTCTCCTTAATTGACGGCGCTCAATCAATTTGTTCGTCGCTTGAAATCTATGCAATTGGTTCGGGTAGGATACCATGTCATTTTTCTTCTCGGAATAGGCCAAAATGCCTGATTGGAATACCGCTAAATTGCGCTAACCGAACCAGGCTGGGTTGATTACACTTTGTGAAGATTGGCACATAGCTATCATCCCAGACCCTGACAAGGAGTCAATTCGCATGACTGAAGAAACACAAGCCCCGGGACGGAACAACGTCAATGGTGAGGCGCGTGATATCCCTATCGATCAAAGGATATCCAGACCAAGTAAATGGAAGCAGGTTATTGCACGCCTCGCCTTGGCGGGATTAATTTTCGTATCTGGTCTGGGGAGCGGCTATTTCATCTGGGGACACAGTCGCTCAAATCAAACAGCCTCTCTTGAGATGAACGCATTGATGAATGCGGTCAACCCCAAAGATGGCTTCAAAATCCAGGCAATCTACGGCGACGTCGGCCCAAGACTGATCGCGGCCGGGGCTATTGATTTGGCAATCTTTACACAACTGTACCAACAAACCGGGCAGCCGCTTTCCGCGCAAGAAATGGATGTTTTAACCAAGGGTAGCCCGGAGCAAATTACCTTAACACGGGAAAATGCTCACTTTCTCCTGAACTACTTCTGGGCATTAGGATTGACAAACAAGAATGCTGTCCTGAATGAGGGACCCATTCACCAAGCCAGCGGCGGGCTGATTGACCAGTTTGCTTCGACTGGCGGTTGGACAATAGGCGAAAAACCAGTCACAGAATTATTTTCCAGCGCCGAAATCATCCCACTGACCACCGAACAACAAGCCCGCGTTGAAGAGGTTGCAAAGGCAGTTTACAGGCCATGCTGCGATATTCCAACGCATTTTCCGGATTGCAATCATGGCATGGCGATGCTTGGTTTGCTCGAGCTAATGGCCACCCAGAATGCCTCAACCGATGAAATGTTTCAGGCCGCAAAATACGCCAACGCCTACTGGTTCCCTCAGCAAACTTTTGAGCAGGCGATTTACTTCAACACTGAACAAAAGACGGATTATGCAGAAGTCGGTGCAAAACAGGTTGTTGGAATGCAGTATTCGTCAGGAAGCGGTTTCAAACAAGTACACCAATGGCTGGAGGAAAATGGATACCTCGAAAATGCACCTGGCGGTGGAAATAATTGTGGCGTGTAAGCCGACCTGTTTTTACAGACTCGATAAGGAGGTTTCTATTACAAGATAGCACAAATAGCATCAAACGTCCCGATCGTAGCCACCATCCAGACACTGAAAAACTTTAGGAGAATGAGATCGATGGAAAACTCAATGACGCACTACATGGAACTTCTGGCAAGCAACCAGCCTTGGAACCTGATCATCTTCATGGCCATACCGGTGATTTTCGCCGAGTTTATCGCCATAACCGAACTATATATCCTTTTTACCAAGAATTTCAATGGCGCTGCCAGAAAGTGGAATAAAATTGCTGGGATCATCGTTGGTTTTTACTTTCTTGGCATTTTTGCCTATCTTTTCACAACCGCCTGGATCCCGTTAACCATCAACGGCGGGTGGCGCGGATTCGCGGATGTGATTGCCGTCACCTTCTATTTACTTGGAGTTGTTCCCCTGTTTGGAATGGCGTTGCTAGAGATTGGTCTTGTCGCCCGAGGGAAAGAAGACACTTATAAGCACAAACTGCATGCTACTTTCGTTGCCATCTTCCTTGTGGTCGCTCATGTTGCGATGATTTTTGGAATGGTCAATCCTTCTATTTTCGCAGCAGCTCACATGTAGTTTTGTTTGTCGGAAACCATCCAAGAAGAGCGCATGTATGTCGCTCTTCTTTTTATTGAGTGATTATTCACCTAAGGCAGTTTCATGTGAGTTTCCCTAGCTGATCCCTCTCAAAACTTGGATAAGCAGTGGGTATAACAATTAGGTCTTTCAAGTATATTATTACAGTAATGACGGCAGTTCCCTAGCCGGCCTAATTTGATGAGGTAATTCCAAATGCGTTCCTGCATGAAATTTACTAGACCAGCTTGAGTGTAGTTGAAAATTATCTTATTGTTTATTTCAATTCCCCTAATTTTTCCCAATTAGGTTCTTCCGCAGACGAGTCTTCTTTATATCGATAGATGGGTTCAAAATATACGTCACCGTTCTTCAGATCCTTGGACACATTGGATATGGCAATCACCCGGCGAATCTCGTGACGGATGCCGATCTGTACCAGCAAA
>JBDKSY010000175.1:0-6108 GCA_039680395.1 Anaerolineaceae bacterium
GGTTGGCTGCAATCGTATCCACAGGTGGAAGATTGTAGCTGCCATCACGCTTTGGATGAAGCTGGTATATAATCAACTAGAGTGAAGGTGTCTTCATAAATTAAGACACCTTCAACAGGTTTTATGATCAGTTCGTTTGGTTCTGTAAAAATAATTTTTACAGTGGGATATGGTTGTATCTCATAAATTGGTTGCATTGGGTATTGCCCGGCATATTCCTTTGCATCCATATTCCTGTACTCACTTTGTTGGTCACATGAAGCCATTGATATATTGAAGCAGGTGATCCAAAACTATTCTACTCATCAGGGAAAATATTATGGTCAACACAACAAAACAATACGACGTAATTTATGCAGGGAACTACACCAAAGATACCATCATCACGCCCGATGGTACCCGCTATGTAGATGGGGGCGGGATGAACTATGCAGCGCATGCAGGTAAACAGTTGGGCATCAAAGCTGCAGTAGTCACCCGCCTGGCAAAAGAGGATGCTCATGTTGTTGAAGATATCTGCGCCGATGGGATTGACTGTTACCCGGTCTATTCACCCTACTCGACTTTGATGACTTTGGAATATACAACACACGATGTTGATAAGCGAAATCTATATGTAAAAAAAGTGGCTGAAACTATAAAACCCGAGCATCTCGATGGGCTCGAAGCAAAAGCAATTGCCGTCAGCCCCAGTATTCGGGGAGAAGTCGAGCCAGAATTCTTCGAATGCATGCGAAAGAGAGATGGTATCCTGTTGGCTGCAGATGTGCAGGGATTTGTACGGGTGCTGCACGGTGAAGCACTCATTTATGAAGCCTGGGATGATATGGAAGTTATCTTACCCAATTTGAATATTCTGAAATCCGATGCAGTAGAAGCGAAATTCTTGACCGGAGAAGATGATATCGAAAAAGCTGCAGAACGTTATGCAGCATACGGAGTGAAAGAGATCGTTCTTACCCACAGCGAAGGTGTACTGATTTATGCAGATGGGAAGAAATATCACTATAAGTTCCACTCTCAATCTATGGACGGGCGTAGTGGACGTGGAGATACCTGCATGGGTTCTTACGTTGCCAAACGGCTCAGCCTTCCTCCACATGAAGCTGGCAAATGGGCTGCTGCTGCTACCAGCATGAAAGTAGAGAAACCAGGCGTATTCAAGCAATCCATCCCGGAAGTAGAAGCCTATATAGCCAGGTACTATGCTGACTGATCTATATACAAAGAAGCAAGCAGAGATCGAGCAGAAAATTCCAGGCGCTGTTGCGGTGTACCCCTCTCTATGGCGGGAAGTAGTATCTGACTGGCAGGTCGAGCAGCACGATGCCATCTGGTTGACGTATGCCGCCAATTATTTGCTGCATACCGGCAGCACCCGATGGGCTATTGATCCTTTTTTGCTCTTCACCCGTCTAAAACTGGATATCCAACCTGATATTTTAACTGATCTTCAAGAGCTGCAATTGGTCGTGCTCACACACGCTCACGCTGACCATCTGGATCTGAACCTGATCACCGCGCTGCGTGACCTTCCCATTACCTGGGTGATCCCTTCATTCATGCTGGAAAGGGTACAACAGGCTGCCAGCCTGCCTGAAGAAAAAATCATCATTCCGCAACCTGGTATTCCCATCCGGTTTTCTGATCTAGCGCTCACGCCATTCGAAGCACTGCACATGCGCGGAAATAATGGGGTTCCCGAAATGGGTTATCTGGCAGAGTTCAACAATAAACGCTGGCTTTTCCCTGGCGATACGCGTGTATATGATCCATCTCGCCTTCCTTCATTTGGCAAACTGAATGGAGTATTCGCACACTTATGGCTGGGGAAAGCTCGCGCGCTGGATGAACCACCTCCATTGCTAGAGGCATTCTGTGATTTCTTCATCGCCCTTCAACCAGGCCGTATCATCGTTACTCATCTTGAAGAATTGGG
The DNA here is from genome assembly GCA_039680395.1 of Anaerolineaceae bacterium. GTDB lineage: Bacteria > Chloroflexota > Anaerolineae > Anaerolineales > Anaerolineaceae > UBA4782. Next base: position 1,940 of record JBDKSY010000175.1, read on the forward strand.
CAGGAAAGCGGATGATTTCTGGACAGAGAATCATTATCAACTGGTCAGGCAGCGAATTAATGAACTCGATCCTGATATCGCTGTCACCTCATTGATGATGGGGCAGAAGACCTGCTTGTAGAATGCGCATACTCTTCTTGACCAATTTAAGGTATTCAAGAATTTATGATCAGGTTCTTCTTTTCGCCTATTCGGTGAAAAGATAATAGAAGGACATAGATGGATACAACGACAGTATATTCCATCAAGGCAGAAAAATATGCAAAATATCGCTGGGATTATGCATTAAACGCAATTGATGCAATCGCGGATATTACAAAACTTTCCAGCACATCAACAATTGCAGATATAGGGGCTGGAACAGGCATTCTAACCAGGCACTTTACAAATATGGTCCAGAGGATTTACGCAATTGAACCCAATGTGGAAATGAGAGAAATGCTGGTAAAGGAGCTGGGAACTTGTTCGACCGTATCTGTGGTTGATGGTTGCGCTGAAAACACAAAGCTGGCAAACAGCTCTGTGGATGTGATCACTGTAGCTCATGCCATCCACTGGTTTGACCCTGAACCAGCCAGGCGAGAGATGATGCGAATTTTGACAGATGGAGGGTGGTTAGTTTTGGTTAGAAATTTTAATTTGGAGAACGAACAAGAAAGAGTGATTGGAAGTTTGATGACAGAAGAATATGGTGCTGATTTCACTGTCGTAAAGGAGCAGCCCCAAAATAAACCCAGTTGCTTTTACTTCGGAAATGGTACTTTCCAAAATTTAACATTCCCGTTTCAATTCAATCAAAGTTATGAAGAATTCATCGGCGCATTAACGACAGCATCTTTTATGCCAGATGAAGATCATCCACTTTTTAAAAAGCTAGAAACAAAAGCCAGGGAAGTGTTCTCTCAATACAGCAAGAATGGGTATATGCTGGTTGAAGGAAAGACTGAACTGATCATCGGGCAGCCATCGAGGTAAATAAGAATTCCGATTTAGCATACAATGCAGTTACCCCGGTTTCGTCATAAGTAAATGAGTGCGATTATACGAAATAATAAAAGCTCAGGGTTTTGAGATCCTGAGCTTTTATCGTGTAACAGCGACTACTATGGTTTTGGCTGCTGCTGAGTGATACAGTGGATATTTCCACCGCCCAACAATATCTCACGGGCAGGAACACTGACAAACTTTCTTTCAGGCATCAGTTTCTGCAATTCCGCAAGAGCAACAGCGTCATGGCTGTCGCCAAAGGTAGGAACAACTGCACCGCCATTGCACATATAGAAATTAATATAAGATGCAGCCAGGCGGTCACCTTCCTGACGTGGAAGCGTCCCCTCGATGGCATCCACATCGCCACTTTCTTGTTTTGTGATCAACACAGGATCGGGTTGGTGGATCTTGTGGATCTCCAGTTTACGACCCTTTGCATCTTTCACTCCCTGCAGGATCTCGTAATTCTCCTGAGAGATTTCATACTGTGGATCTGATCTATCATCCGTCCACGTCAATGCCACAACACCTGGGCGGATGAAGCAGCAGATGTTATCCACATGCCCGTTGGTTTCATCATTGTAGACACCGCGATTCAACCAGATGAAGGCATTCACATTGAGATATTGCGATAACAGATCTTCGATCTCAGCCTGGGTTTTATCGGGATTACGGTTTTCATTCAACAGACATTCCCGGGTGACCATCAGGGTTCCTTCGCCATCCACATGGATGGATCCGCCTTCCAGGACAAGTGGAGCTTTATACCGGTCAACCCTTTCAATTTCTCCCACTTTACGGGCAACCACGTCATCCAGATCCCATGGGAAATACAACCCACCCAATAAACCACCCCAGGCGTTGAAATCCCAATCTACTACACGGGCTTCTTTTCCGTTTACCACGAAGGTTGGCCCGCAATCGCGCATCCATGAATCATTATTAGACATTTCAACCACCCGGATTTGTTCGGGCAGCATGGCACGGGCATTCTGAAATTGAGCATGAGAAACACCCATGGTTACGGGTTCAAATTGACTGATGGCAGATGCAACGGCAACAAATGCGCGCTGAGCGGGTTTTGCCCCCTGCCGCCAATTATCCGGGCGCTCTGGCCAAAGCATCCACGTGCCGGCATGGGGTTCAAATTCACCCGGCATACGAAAACCGTCTTTTCGTGGTGTGCTTTTTATAGTTCGAGACATTTTATTTTCCTTCCATAGTATTTTCTTTTGCGTTCTTCTTCCTTATTGATATTGCCATGAGTACTTCACCAATGATCAGTGTGAGAACCACGCCAATGAGTACAGGACCTGCAAAAGCCCAGTCAATTGGTTCACCTGGAACGTAGATAAAGAATACGATCGCCTGCAAGATGAATATCTCGCAAATGACAGCCATGATCGTGATGAACAGTTTACTGCCTGGTACTTTATAAGGTCGTTTTATATCGGTATCCTGCTTGCGAAGTTTCAAGAATGCGGGGAAAAGCGCCAGGTAGGGCAGCAAGAATACCATGGAGCTAAAGGCGAATAACGTCCAGAAGAGTTCTTCTGCGGTGCCAGCCATCAGCCCATATACGATCATCACAGCCGTTGATACGATGCCTGTAATGATAAAAGCTCCAGTTGGAGTCTTGTAGACAGGGTGTTCCTTCCCGAAAATGGCAGGAAGTTCATGCTCTTTCGCGGCTTCAGCAGCAGTGCGGTTGGCGCCCATGGTCCAGGTGACCATATTAGCCAGGAATGAATACAACGCAGCCACACCCAGAACGATAACAACAATACCGCCAATACCTGTGGTACCAAAGAGAATTTGCAGGGTATCAATGATACCGGTGACGAGACCCAGTTGGTCGAGGGGTACAGCCATGAGAATACCTGTGGTTCCCAGGAGGTAAAATACAGCGATCAATCCACCAGCGATGATGATAGCTCGAGGAACATCCTTTCCAGGATTCTTCATCTCTTCTGAAGCGCCTGAAACGAGCTCAAATCCCATGAAGTTGTAAACGATCACCGGCAGGAATGCCAGACCAGCACCCCATTCAGGCAGAATATTGCTGAATGACAGATCATTGGCTACGCCGTTCTTTCCAGCAAAAACGAATGCGCCTACGCCGATCACAACCATAATAAGCGCTTTAATGATGGCGCCAATATTTGGGATCCATTTCCCGCTTTCGAGTTTGATGCAGCCGATCCACACGGTGACCCAACTCATCACAATCCCGATCAGGATCTGCAGCCACATGCTCATATCAGGGAAGAAAAGTTGGGCGAACATGCCGGCAAACAAAATATATACACTTGGCATCCATAAGGCAACATTGATCCAATAGAGCCACGTGGTGCGGGCAGCCCATTTTTCACCAAAAGCCCTTTTCACCCAGACATACAGTCCGCCCTGTTCAGGGTAAGTGGTTCCCAATTCTGCGGTAATGAGACCATATGGGATGAAGAAGAGGATCAGGGTGATCACCCACCAGGAAATGGAGGAAGGGCCAATTGCTGCTGATGGAGCTAATGTATCCATCACCAGAATGGCACACACAGTGAAGAGGGTCATATCCAAACCCTTCAACACTTTCTTGAATCCAGTTTTTTTGCCTTTCATTTCAACACTAGAAGCGGTCATCTTATCTCCTTTATCAAATTATGAAAACAGGTCTAGCAATAATGTTTTTCAAGAAATTCTTGAATCTGTCCAGAATGGTATACTTTCAATTCAGAGCTGGGGCGTTTGAGCCTGGGATAAGCCAACCAGACCAGCAAACCTTTTTCAGTATGAAGGCGATTTTCAGCCTGATCGAAAATGATCGAGTTCGCTGAATCCATCACCTCGTCTGTAGCTTCAACACCACGCGAAGCAGGCAGGCAGTGCATAAATTTGCAGTGGGCGGGTGCATGCTTCATCAGATCAGCATTCACCTGGTACCGAGGCATGAAAGCCTTTCTGCGGTCTGGGATCTCTTCTTCCTGACCAACCCACCACCACAGGTCTGTATAGATAAAGTCAGCGTCTTTCACGGCAGCGATCGGATCCTCGGTCACCTGAACGGTTCCACCAGAAATCTTGCAGTTTTCCTGTGCAATTTTCAGCCATTCTGCAGGTGCCTGGTATTTCTTGGGGGCAGCGTGGGTGAAATTCATCCCCAGGCGGGTGCAGATGAACATCAA
>JBDKSY010000176.1:0-2479 GCA_039680395.1 Anaerolineaceae bacterium
CTGCTGAATCCCGCAAGATCCAGGCAGATGCTGAAGCCTATGCCCTTCAAACCATTGCCAACGTGGTTAATGAAAATCCTGATATTCTCATGTATAACTATATTAATGCACTGTCACCGAATATTGATGTGATGTTGCTGCCTTCAGATGCACCATTCATCTTTCCGCTTCCAACTACTGAAGGAACAACCGTAACTCCACCCACACCATGATCCTGGAGGATCCATGAGTAAACCCATAAAAGCAGTTTCTGGCAAGCAAATTCGATTAACCAGCCTTTCCAGTTGCGCTGGCTGAGCATCGAAGCTGAATGCGGAAACGCTGGCGCAGGTACTGCGCCCCATAAAAGATACTTTTGCTTCTGATCAGTTCCCTGACCTGTTGGTTGGTCTGGAATCTCCGGATGACGCGGCTGTCTGGCGGCTTGAGCCAGACCGTGCAATAGCGGTCACCACCGATTTCTTTACCCCGGTGGTGGATGACCCATATGACTATGGCTCGATTTCCGCTGCCAATAGCATTTCGGATATTTATGCAATGGGAGGACAACCTTTCCTGGCGTTGAATGTGGCTGCCCTGCCACCAGATCTTCCCTTTGAGATAAGTGAAGCCATCATCAAGGGCTGTGCCGAAAAAGCCAGGGAAGCTGGAGTGGTCATTGCAGGAGGGCATACGGTGCAGGATAAGGAGCCCAAATTTGGGTTGGTGGTGATTGGGTTTGTTAATCCCAACACGATGATCACCAAAGCTGGCGCGCAGGTGGGTGATGCTCTGGTGATGACCAAACCGCTCGGTTTCGGTGTGACGACTACCGCATTGAAACGTGAAATGACATCTCCAGAAGATGTTAAAGAAGTAACAGGATGGATGCAACGACTGAACAAACAGGCGTCTCAACTGGCGGTTGCTGCCGGAGTGAAATGTGGCACTGATGTGACCGGATACAGCCTGCTGGGTCATGGGCTTGAACTGGCAAATGCAAGCAATGTTGGGTTACGGCTGCATTTTAAATCTATCCCGTTCGTCTCTTGTGCCCGCAAATATGCTGAAAAATTCACCTTTCCTGGGGGTGCCAGTGACAACAAGATGTATTTCGAGAACCAGGTCAGGTTTGATAGTTCGATTGATGAGCTTAATCAAATGTTACTCTTCGACCCACAGACCAGCGGTGGCTTGCTGCTGGCAGTGCCATCGCATCAGCTGCAGTCATTTCTGATGAAAGCGGAGGCTGTCAGGCAGCCTGCCTGGGTGATTGGCGAAGTTATCGAAGGGAATGGAATTGAGGTAATTGCTGCATGACACGATCCGCGGCGTTCCCGGGATTTACCCGTTCGCCTGTGTTTGGGAAGAATGGTATGGTGGCTTCTTCTCAACCTTTTGCCACCGCAGCCGGGCTTGAGATATTACGCCAGGGTGGGAATGCTGCAGATGGTGCAGTTGCAGTTGCGGCTGCTCTGAATGTAACTGAACCTACTTCTACCGGGTTGGGAGGGGATGCTTTTGCATTGTATTATGAAGCTCAGACCCAAAAGATCATTGCGCTCAATGGCTCAGGGAGAGCTCCTGCTGGATTAACGCTGGAGCGTATACGATCTGCAGGGTATGGTGATGGATTGCCCGCGACCCATCCTTTTACGGTTACCGTACCAGGAGCCTGTGCAGCCTGGTGTGATCTGGCCGAGCGGTATGGACAATTATCCATCTCTCAGATATTACAGCCTGCTATCAGGCTGGCGGAAGAGGGTTACCCGGTTGCACCCATCACTGCCTGGTTCTGGCAACGCTCCGTTGACCGGATCCTGACGAAAAGTTTAAATGGGCATGAATTCCTGTTGTATGGTCGCAGTCCAGCTGCGGGTGAAATATTTCGGAATCCTGGGTTGGGGCGGACGTTGCGGGCAATCGCCCAAGATGGGAAAGAGACTTTTTATCATGGTGAGATTGCACAAGCCATTGTTGATGTGAATCAGCAAGCTGGAGGCTGTCTGCAGATGACCGATCTGGCAGCTCATACCAGTACATGGCAAGAACCCATTGGGGTGGGGTATCGTGGTATACACATATGGGAATGCCCCCCCAATGGGCAAGGTCTGGCAGCACTTCTGGCGTTGAATATTTTGTCTGAATTTGATGTAGCTTCGATACCTGCCATAAGTGCTGAAAGGCTGCACCTTCAGATCGAAGCCTTGCGTCTGGCATTTGCTGATACTCAGTATTATGTAACCGACCCTGCATTTCAACCTGCACCTCTTTCCGGATTATTATCAAGGGAATATGCTCAAGAGCGAAAAGCATGGATCATCCCGCAAAGAGCCAACCCCGAAATAAAGCATGGAACCCCCCAGAACCAAAGTGGCACTGTTTATTTTTGTGTGGTGGATGGTGCCGGCAATGCCTGCTCCTTCACAAATAGTAACTATAAAGGGTTTGGAACGGGTATTGTGCCTGAAGGATGGGGGTTCACCCTGCAAAATCGCGG
>JBDKSY010000177.1:0-2841 GCA_039680395.1 Anaerolineaceae bacterium
TTGAGATATTATAGCGCGGTGCGTGAAATCTTGACTCAAACCGTGTAAGCCATTCATGCTCTGGGAGGTATCCATCAGGCTTCACTTCTGCCATGGGTAACCCTGAAGAGAGAAATGTCAGCGGTAAGGCGCCATGAAGAATGGTTTGCGGAACAGCAATAATTTCTCTTCCTTGCTGTATCGTGATGAGATGATGATCCTCTAGAACTTTCGCAAGATCAAATTCGAAATCCTCCTGCCATTGATGACAGATCTCCTGGATTTGTCGTTCTGTGCAAACTGACCCCGGTAATTCTCTCCTGTTTTCAACAGGTGCTTCATATTCAGGTGCCTTCGCCTGCAGACGGGTGAAACGGGCAGCAAAGAAACCGGCAGTACCAAAAACATGCGGCCACAGTCTGGCGGTTTTTCTTACTTCCTCCATATAGATAGTATCGTTATTTCTCGTTATTCCTTGAACCCCGGCAGGCAATCTGTATGAAATATCTTCCAGTCGTAAAGAAGAGCCAAACCGCCTCAGCACTGCATCCACCACCCCCTCGTCTTCCATTGGTGCAAGAGTGCAGGTGGAATAAACGATCTGTCCGCCTTCTCTGGTTGCTGATACTGCGCTTTCCAACAGCCGCTGCTGGCGTATTGCCAGGTCACTTTGCTCTCTTGGCGTGATGGCTCGAATGGGATGAGATTCTGAACTCCGCAGTCCCTGCATCGAACAAGGCGCATCCAAAAGCACGGCATCAAATGTGGCAGGGCATAGACCCCCAAACTGCTCTCCCGGGTAATGGGTAATACCTGTGTTTACAGCACCCCAGTTCTGTAACACCAACCGCAAAGCCGTCAACCGTGAGGTGGATGAATCGTTGGCAATGATCAGAGAATGATCGTTCAAACGTGCGGCAAGATGGGTGGTCTTCCCACCGGGTGAGGCTGCCATATCTAAAACTAGTGCTTCGGATGGGAGGGGAAAATCAAACAATTCAACAGGAAGCATGGACGCGGCATCCTGAATGTAATATTGACCCAGCCGGTGTTCCCAGGTCTGGCTGACCGGGGTATTGCTCTGATCAATCCACCAACCTTCTGAACAATAGGGCACTGGTCGAGTCTTCCAGCCATAATACACTGCCCAATTCTCAACAGCTTGCTGCTCATCTACTTTCAGAGGGTTCACTCGGATAGAAGGAGAAAATGGCTGTTGCAACGAAGCGAGCAATTTCTGGTATTCGCTATCATCCATCAGGTGCTGAAAACTTTCTGGTCCGCTGATGGATGTCTGTTCGGGAGTACTGGATTTTCGTTTACCCATTCAAGTGATCCCATCGTGGTTGAATGCAAAAAACGATCTCGGTTGGGAAGATCACTTCTTCCACCTTCCAATCAAGCCCCTGCAGAGTGTTTGAAACCAATCTTCGCTGGCGGTCAACCATAGAGTGCTGCCCCGTCAGATTTTCGCTCGGGAGAGAAACCAGCAGCCATTTCACTTGGCATCGCTGCCAGAAAGCGCGGTTGCATCCATGCTGGCGCAGTTCGAAGCGATGCGCTTCCTTGAAAAAGAAGGCGACATCTGCTTCGATTTCTGGTGGCTCGACCAGAATATCTTTCTGCTCGGCAAGCGGTTTCATCCCCCAACCCTGCATGAACTGGTTGATCAATTGGATGCGCGGGAGATGAATATCATAGGCATGATACTGGACAGTTTTCTCCAATCCCATCCAGGGGATGGCAAAGGGATTCAACCCGCAAGCCAGGTCCAAAATAACCTCTGGCATTCCGGTGATCGAAAATAGCCGGGAGTAGAAATCTGTAAGGATAGGTATCCGCTCATAGGTAGAAGCGTGTGCCTGCAGCAGCTCTTTGCAGATAGTTTCAACCCCATCACGGTCACTCTGCACGAAAGCCTGTTGCAACTTCAAACTGACTTCATCATAATCAGGGTCACCGAGATACGGGGCAACCAGATTATGCAATTTCTTGCGAACAGCCTGCATTGCCAGGGCTTTGGTCTTGTAGCGGGGAAGTTCCTGCAGGATCAAGTCACGCAAGGTGCTTTCGGGCAGGTTGAGAGAATGATATTTTCGCCCATCACGGATTTCCGAAATTATTCGATTGAGTTCATCGTTATTCAGATCATCTTCAATCAATTAATCAAAACCTCCAAACGTGCCGGTTGCTACCATGATAGCAATCACCACGATCATATATAGAAATAAAACTACCAATGAAATCGCAAATTGCACAACGAAGTAATGTCCCCAGACCGTAAGAGCCCTCTTCCAGAAGCTAAAACTAAAAAGACCGCTGGAAGGGATATGCTTTTGAATTTCCTCACGGAGAGTAAGACTATCAACCTGTCCTGTAGCCAACCTCTCATGCAATAGCTTATTCTCGTTTTCCAGAGAAATGATACGGTTTTCGAGGATATTTAAATAGGTAATCAGCTCATTCATTGAGGAAAAGTTTGTTGGGGCTATAGCTCCCTCCTTTCAGGAAACACCCTGTTTCATACTTCTATTATATGATGAACGACCATACTATCAGGCTCTTTTTCTCAAAATGCTATAATCTACCCATGCCCGATGCTCAAAGAAAAGAAACCCAGGAAGTACAGATTGGCAGATCAACCGTGCGCATCCACGCAGAAACCCCGGTAGATTCGCATATCGAAGTAAGGGTCATCGGAAGTGAAGTTCAAAATCTTCCTGTGCAAGGATCTAACCTGACGGGAAAACAAAATGGTTCACCTGCCCCCGATGAAACCTGGCTATCTCAATTGAGACATATAAAACTGGAAAGTCTGCTCTTTTTTCTGGCGATCCTTGTTTACCTGGTTACGCATTTTGT
>JBDKSY010000178.1:0-7932 GCA_039680395.1 Anaerolineaceae bacterium
AAAATCGTGGTGGCGATGATCGAACCAGTCAATGATCCCAGGCCACCAATAACCACTGTGATGGTCAGCTCGCTTGATTTTCCCAGGTTGAACATGCTGGGAATAATAAGGGAGTAAAAGTGAGCCCACAAAACTCCAGCCCAGGCTGCATACATTGCACTGAGAATAAATGCGATATTCTTATATTTTGCGGTATCAATACCAATGGCATCAGCAGCAACTTCCTGTTCACGAATGGCTTGAAGATTACGTCCAATCTTGGAATGAAGCAAATTCCAGGCAATAAATATTGCGATCGCTACCGATATAAGAACCACCCACAGAGTGGTTTTCATTGGAATACCAGTGTAACCACGCGCACCACCAGTGATTTTTTGCAGGTTTTCAATGATCACACGGACGCTTTCACCGAAGCCCAACGTTGCAATCAAGAAGTAGTCACCTTTTAATCCCAGGGTGATCTTTCCTAGAAGGAAGGCAATAAATCCCGCTAAAATCATTCCCCCAATGATGGATATGACCAGAGGAGCGTGCAGTTTGGTAGAGATGATCGCACCAGTATATGCTCCAATTGCCATAAAACCGGCATTCCCAAAGGAGAACAATCGGGTAAATCCGGTAAGGATGGATACCCCAATCACCGCAATGATGTTGATCCCAACTAAAATGAACAATCCTTCATAATATCCAGCCATTACAGAGCTCCATTTTTTGAGAATCGTCAGCCTGTTTAGGCTTTATCCTGAATGTCCTTGCCAAACAGCCCGGTAGGTCGAACGACAAGAACACCAATAAGCAAGGCAAATGTGAAGAAATCTCGCAAGCCCGCGCTAACATACCCAGCTACAAATACTTCCATTAAGCCGATGAAAAGCGCACCTACAATTGCACCAGGTACACTTCCTAAACCGCCGAAAACAGAAGCAATGAATGCCTTAAGAGCAAAATTGCCAAGCTGTGGATATACGGTGTATTTCATACCGAGGAATACACCTGATAATCCAGCGAGAGCACCAGCCAGTAAGAATACCAGGCTGATGTATTTATCAACGTTGATCCCCAACAGAGAAGCCACCTGCATATTGGTCGCAGCAGACTTCACTGCCAAACCGAATTTTGTTTTTTCAATCAAGTAGAAAAGGAAGGCAATCACCACGATGGTGATACAGAGAGAAATAAGATCAATCAATCCAATATAGGTATCACCAATTTGAATTGCTTTTACTGCCAAAATCTGTGGATATGTTTTGAATTTTGAACCAACAGTTACAAGAACAAAGTTTTGAAGTGCCACAGATAAACCCATGGCTGCGATCATTAAAAACATGGTTGGGGAATTATTCTGACGAATTCTCCGGTAAGCGAATCTTTCACTAAGCAGAGAGAGCAACCCGGCACCCAGCAGAGCCAGAATGAGAGAAGCCCACCATGGCAGATGCATTGTTGCTATGGAGAAGAAACCTATATATGCACCGACCATGGCAATATCTCCATGCGCCCAGTTGGAAAAGCCCAACAAAGAATAGATAAGCGCATATCCTGTTGCCATAAGAGCATAAATACTTCCAACGGATATTCCATTCACAATTTGTTGCCAGATCATAAGGATTACTCCATAAACCAATTTTTCGGGGGAGCATTCCGCTCCCCCGAGTACGAACTAGAAAGGTAAATTATTTGAAATCACCATACCAGACACGTTCGCCATTGGTGAAAGTATAAACACTGGCTGGTTTGGCAGGATTATGGGTTGCGGGATCAATGGACATGGAGCCCATTAAGCCATCAAATTGTGTTGTATTCTCGAGAGCATCGCGCAGAGCAGCAGGAGTTACTTCGCCAGCGCGTTCGAGGGCATCCTTGATCCAGTAGAGACCGTCATGACCAAACAGAGCTTCGGTCTCAGGAACCAGATTGTCATATTCTTTCATGTAAGCATCGTAGTATGGCTTGGTAATTGGATTAGCGAAAGAAGGCTGAGAAGTGTAGAAGCTGCCTTCGATTGCAGGTCCAGCCATGGTGATCAGTTCGGGGGAATCCCAGCCATCACCACCCAGCATTGGAACAGTGATACCAAGTTCGCGAGCCTGATTGGCGATCAGTGCAACGTCTTTGTAGATCCACGGGACTAAGAGAACATCTGGATTGGCTTCAGCAATTTTGGAAAGCTGAGCGCGGAAGTCGTTATCGCCAGAGTGTGCTTCAACTTTGACAACGACGGTTCCACCGTTCTTTACAAATTGATCTTCAAAGTATTGAGAAAGACCAGTTGAATAGTCTGAACCAATATCGTAGATGATGCCAGCAGTCTTGGCTTTCAATTCATTCGAAGCCAGGTTAGCAAGTACCTGTCCCTGGAAAGGATCAATGAAACCAATGCGGAAGCTGTAGGGATGCAGTTTTCCATTTTCATCAACGGTTACTTTTGGATTGGATGCTGCAGTAGCGATCAATGGAACTTTCAGCTCATCAGCAATAGGAGCCATTGCGATGTTGCAGCTTGAGAAGTTTGTACCGATAACTGCAATAACCTTTTCTTCAGTCACCAGACGGCGGAAGGCATTGACGGAATCGGTAGGATCACCACGGCCATCAAGACCAATTACTTCCACCTTTTTTCCCAGGATGCCGCCAGCGTCGTTAATTTCTTTTGCGGTAAGCAGCATACCGTTCAACCCCGCCTGACCCCAAACAGCGGTTTCGCCAGAGAGAGCACCAATGTAACCGATTTTGATGGTGTCGTCAGCAGCTTTCTGGCCGCAGGCACTCATCATGGAGGCAAGCAGAACAACCAACATAACAACTACAACGATCTTTGATTTTTTCATTTTTCTCCTCAAGTTTTTCGTACAGATTTATAAAATTTTCGTACGGGGAATCTTAATGAATATCTTTCTACTCGGTAGTTCCTCCTTTTACATTACTATGTCTCCATTACGCTGAGAAATCGTGGATCAGGCGCCGGGCGGTTTCATCATCAGTCACAAGTGAATTGATAAATTTTCCGCGTATAGAACCCAGAATCGCATCGTATTTCTGTGTTCCGCCTGCCACGCCTACTACACGCTCAACTTTTTGCATTACTTCCAGGTCTGCACCAATGATCCTTTGATCAATTTCTGATTTAATTTGTTTGCCTTGAACATCAAAAAAGCGCAATCCTATATCTCCGATCACACCTTGTTTTATCAAAGGGTCAACTTCGGTCCAGGTGATAATATCTTCGTTACGCATCAGCAATGCGTCTTTACGAAAAGATCCGATTCCCACAAATGCAACATTCACTTCTGCACACAGCGAAAGTGCGTAGTTTACATGTTTGTTCTTGCGGATCGCTTCGCACAACTCTGCATTCTCAACAATACCGGGGGCTGGGATGATCACAAGCTTTGCATTAACGGTTTGAGCCACACGACGGGCAATATCACCCGCATGAGTATCCGAGATCGGTTCGCCAAAACCGCCAACCATTTGAACGATCACAACATCTGGCAGCTTATTAGTGGTGATTTGATCCGCCATGACAGAGAGGGTATTGCCCCATGTAAACCCAACCACATCGGTATCCTGAATAATTCGCTCGAAGTATTGGGCTGCTTCTACACCCAATTCCTGGCTGACGATTCCCGGATCGTTCGGATCGCTTACCTTGCAAATGACGCTATCTAGCAATCCGGTTTTTTGTTCCAGGTCTCTCTCGAGATCTTCATATTGATTAGAGAGTGAGCTAATAACGATCTGTACAACCCCCATCTCGCGCGCCTCGTTCAGCAGGCGAGATACTTTTGGACGCGATACCCGGATCTTCTTCGCAATAGTATCCTGCGTCAGTCCATCTTCATAGTAGAGCTTGGCAACTTTTTCTAAAAGGTTTACGTTCATACTCCTCTATCCGTTTCAGTCAGGGAAGTGAACAAATGCTCAACACTGAACGTTTCGAACATTATATCAGGATTCATTCTTCTGTCAATAGTTCAATAGTGAGAATTTGTTCGCTTCTCAATTACATGGATGCTCCTGAATTCCTATAATACATATGAAAGAGAGCCCATCTCAGGCAATATTTACTACTTTTTATGAGGTGATCATTAATATTTATCGTTGTAGTTAAATCTAAAATGAATTATCATGCTTTTCTGATGCGCATGATCAAATTGACAGTTTTTGTAAATTCGTTTACAATAAGCGCAAATTTATACAATTGTTCGTTTCTGCGTACAATTGTTCACTCTTAATACAGGAATAAAGATAATGTCTAATATGATGCGAGCTGCTGTTTACTATAACAACCAGGATATCCGCGTTCAAGAAGTCCCAATTCCCGAGATTGGCCCAGATGAAGTTCTGGTGAAAACTATTGCCAGTGGCATTTGTGGCGGCGAATTGATGGAATGGTACCATGCGCCACGCGCGCCAAAAGTAATGGGGCATGAACCTGCAGGCATTATTGTTGATAAAGGTTCTCAGGTAAAAAACTTTAACGTTGGAGATAATATTTTTGTCAATCACTATGTTTCCTGTGGCACCTGTCGCCAATGCTTGCGCGGGCGATATACCAACTGCGAACGCCTGAAAGAATCCATGCTTTTTCCGGGCACTACCTGCCAGTATTTCCGGGTACCTGCTCGCCAGCTTAACAGAGATACCATCCTCATTCCAGAAAACGTAAGCTTCGCTGAAGCAACCGTATGTGAACCCTGGGGATGTGTCATTGGCGGGCTGAAAGTGACTGAAATTCTTCCTGGTGATACCGTTCTGGTGATTGGTGCGGGTTTCATGGGGATGGGTTTCCTGCACATGGCACCACTTTTTGGCGCAGGTAAAGTCATCTCGATGGACCTGTCCAATTGGCGTTTACAAAAAGCCTTGACTATGGGAGCCACCCATACTATCAACCCCAAGACAGAAAATGTAGAAGAAAAACTGCGAGATATCAATGATGGGTATCTTGCTGATGTTGTGATCGTGACAGTACCTTCTGTCAACCTTTACGCACAGGGGCATAATCTGGTTGAAAAAGGTGGATTTTTACATCTCGGCGCACCAACCATGCCCGAACCCAAATGGACAATTGATCCGCAACATGAATATTTTGGTGAAATTAAAATTTCAGCCAAATACTCTGCAGACCATTTTGATACCAGCCAGATCATGAAGTGGATCTCTTCAGGTCGAATTAACGCCAAAGCGGCAATCACTCATCGAGTTGAATTGGATGATACTTTGGAAGCTTTTCAAATGATGGTGAAAGCTGACGAGTCTCTGAAAACCATTGTTTATCCAAACGGGATGAACGAGGAAAAGTCGCTATAATTCACTCCTGCGAAGGGGAAGTAGCCACATGGAACCCTTAAGAAATCCCCCAGCGAACGGAATCCCCCAGGATGAATTGCGTCTGATCACGAGAGCTGCCTGGCTTTACTATATTCAGGGAATGACCCAAACGGAAGTCGCTGAAGAGTTGAATGTCTCAAGGATCAAAGTAACCAGATTGATCGCCCGGGCAAAAAGTTATGGCATCGTGGATATCCGCATCCATCAACCTTCAGGGATGTTTGTTGACCTCGAAGAGGAGCTCATCAGCCGCTACAACTTGCGTGATGCATCGGTCATTTTGGATATTCCCAATGGAGAACCCATTCGCCGGCTGCTGGCAAAAGCCACCGCAGAATGGTTAACCTCTCATTTGCGCCCAGAGCTTGTGGTAGGCATTTCGATGGGGCGCACCCTCGCATGTCTTCCCGATGTTATCGAAAGCAATCAACCTACTGGAACCACCTTTATCGAAGTTATGGGCGCGTCTGATTCCGTCAACAGCGGTTTTAACTCGTATTCTGTCATCAGCCGGATCGCCCAATTATATGGTGGTCAGTCACACTTATTAGATGTTCCCACATTTGTCTCCAACCAATCCATTCGAGATCTGTTAATGAGCGAAGAGCATATTGCAGAGAGGTTCGAAATAGCCCGTCACTGTGATATTCTGATCACAAGCGTTGGCACCGTTGATGATGACGCCTTGCTACACCAAATTGGTTATTTGCCGGATGATATACTTCATCAGTTGCAGAATGATCATGCAGTTGGCGATCTGCTGGGTCATTTTATTGATGAACGTGGTCGTCCTGTTTCCAGCCCGCTGGACGGCAGATTGATGGCAATTCAACTGGATGACTTAAAACATATTCCTTATAGTGTACTGGTTTCAGGCGGTGAAAGTAAGATCAACGCCATGAAAGCAGCTTTACTTGGAAATTACATCAATGTCCTGATCACTGATGTTATCAGTGCAAAAGAGTTATTAAAAAAGAACTGAACAACTCATGTAAAGAAAAAGGAGATAAGCTATGAGTTCAGCCGTACATCATTTCAATGGTTCTGAAACCGAATACGATTGGGAGAATAGCATCCCCAAACAAATCCCTCCCACTGATACCGCAAAATTGGCAATAGGGAAAGTAATTATCGGTCCGCAAGACGAAGCACCCAATTACGTTTTCCGATATTTCTGCGTCCAGCCCGGCGGTCATTCAACCATGCCCGACCAGCACATCCATGATCATGGCATGTATATCTTGCACGGCAAGGGTGAAGTGATTATCAATGGGAAGACCTATCCCATTCAAGCTCGTGATATGGTCTATGTTGCTCCAAATGATGTACATGGGGTCATCAACACAGGAGATGAACCACTTGGCTTCATCTGTGTGATCCCTAATAAAGACCGCCTCGATGAATATCTCAAACTCAGCGGTAAAGAAAAGTAGAATTTTTTACTCCCATACATATTACTCAGGCGGAGCAGGTGCAGACAATGCACCTTGCTTCGTTTGAGTTGCAAATTACTTTAGCAGGAGTTATTCATGGCAAAAATGATTAAAGTTATGGACGCAAACGAAGCTGCCGCCCATGTTGCCTACCGCCTTAATGAAGTCATCGCAATCTATCCCATTACTCCTTCATCGGGTATGGGAGAGTTGTCTGATGCCTGGTCTGCCGAAGATCGAAAAAATATTTACGGAACGGTTCCATCAGTAGTAGAAATGCAGGCAGAAGGCGGGGCTGCTGGTGCAGTTCATGGTGCAGTTCAGACTGGTTCTCTCACCACTACTTTCACTGCCTCACAGGGATTACTGTTGATGATCCCCAATATGTATAAAATCGCTGCTGAATTGAACGCGATGACAATCCACGTTGCTTCACGTGCTTTAGCCTATCAGGCAATCTCCATCTACGGTGACCATTCTGATGTGATGGCAACCCGGGCGACCGGTTTTGGTTTGATGGCTTCCAGCTCGGTGCAAGAAGCTCATGACCTGGCACTCATCACCACAGCAGCATCTCTCCGCAGCAGGGTTCCCTTTATACACTTCTTTGATGGTTTCCGCACCTCACATGAAGTGAACAAAATGGAATACCTGGATGATGACACTCTGCGTGCACTCATCAGAGAAGAAGATGTGCTTGCTCATCGCGCTCGCGGTTTGAACCCTGAAAATCCCTTCATCCGTGGCACCCTGCATAATTACGACGTCTATTTCCAGGGACGTGAAGTAGTCAACAAGCATTATGCAGCCTGCCCGGCAATCGTTGAAGAGGTTATGGCAGATTTTGCCCAATTAACCGGAAGGGTCTACCAACCTTTTACATATTACGGCGCGCCAGATGCAGAGCGCTTGGTTATCCTGATGGGCAGTGGTGCAGAGACCGCGGCAGAAACCGTCAAATATCTTGCTGCACAGGGTGAAAAAGTAGGTGCAGTACAGGTCACTCTCTACCGTCCATTTTCCATGGAACACCTGCTGAAAGTCATCCCGGACAGTGTTCAGCGCATTGCTGTGCTTGACCGCACCAAAGAATCGGGGGCGATGGGTGAACCGCTTTACCAGGATGTGGTAACTGGCTTTGCCAATGCACTCACCACAGGCAGCC
>JBDKSY010000179.1:0-9984 GCA_039680395.1 Anaerolineaceae bacterium
TATCGCCACGCCCCATTAATGTTTCTGCGCCATTCGTATCCAGAATAACTCTTGAATCTATAGAAGAAGCAACAGCAAATGAAACGCGCGTAGGAAAGTTTGCTTTGATCAACCCTGTTACCACATCAGTGCTGGGACGTTGAGTAGCGACCACCAGGTGGATACCCACCGCACGCGCCATCTGTGCCAATCGGACAATCGCTGGCTCGGTCTGGTCTGGCGCGCTCATCATCAGGTCGGCCAACTCATCAATGATGACTACAATACGAGGGGTTGTCTTTAAATGGCGGCGCTGCATCTTGCGATTATAACTTTCAAGGTCGCGAGCATGGGCTTCTTCCAATAAACGGTACCGCCTGCCCATTTCTTCCACTGCCCATTGCAACACACCCAACATTCGCTCGACTTCGGTTTCCACTTTACCCAACAAATGTGGCAATCCATTGAACCGTACCAGCTCCACCATTTTAGGATCCAGCATTGCCATCTGCAGATCAGACGGTGTATTGTTCATAGCCAGGCAGGTTGCCAATGATTGAATGAAAACTGACTTGCCTGAACCAGTTGTGCCTGCGATGAGCAGGTGGGGCATATGGCTCAGGTCTGCTGCCACGGGTTGCCCCGACACATTCTTTCCCATTGCGATCGTAAGAGGTGAACCAATCTGTTGAAAAGCATCAGATTCGAGAATTCCTCTCAACCGCACGATGGAAATCCGCTCATTAGGAACTTCAATTCCAACAAAAGCCTGACCTGGTACTGGAGCTTCGATACGGATACGCTCTGCGGAAAGCGACAACGCCAGATCGCGTTGTAAATTTGAAATTTGAGAAACACGCACTTTCTGGCGGATGATATCACCATCGGGTCCTGGTTTTTCGACATACCCTGGCTCAACCGCATACTGGGTGATCGTAGGGCCTATCCGGTAACCAACCACTCTTGCTGGAATGCCAAATTCCAGCAAAGTCCGCTCGATCCCACTGGCAATCGAGTGGATATTTTCTTCATCTGGTTTACTCGCCTGCTCTTGCATCAAGATATTCAGAGGAGGTAATCTACTTTCTTTTTCCATCCCTACCACAGCAGGCTGTTGAACCTCAGAAATTGTCTTCTTCTCACTTTCTTCTTTAACCGGAGGAGATAATGCTTCCAGGGGTTCCAATACACCATCCTGTAGATCCACCGGAACTGCTGTCTCATTCTCTGATGGAATCAACCATCTATCAAGTGAATGGGCAATTCCTTTCGCTATTCCAAACCCAACAGCCACAAAGTAGATCAACAGGATGAAAAGAATAATGGCTCCCCAGGGAGGTGGCAATATTCGATTGACAATTTCTGCCAGACCCCAGCCAATATATCCACCATCCAAACCACTTTCAGCACGTTCGACGAGTTGTCCACCAAATAATGATAATAATGCCACAGCAACAAACAGCACTCCCTCCAGTGCCAATACCTGTCCAATGGAAAGAAGCATCTTCCTTTTTGAGCTGCGCCATACACACATGACACCACCCAATGCAAGCAACGCGACAAAACCATACGCGCCCCAACCAAACCAGCGGCGAATAAAATTCGCCCAGGGAGTGATCACGCTTCCCTCGCTAAAATCAAGCAGTCCAAATAACAGTAAAAAAGCACTGGCAATCAATACCAATCCCACAACATCACGCACGAAACGATCAAAGCGTAGTGAAAAACCCGCCAGCGAGTCAAGCCAGCGGGGTGTGTTGTTCGGCTTCGGAGTTTCATGTGGTTCTTTGTAACTGGATGGATTACCTTGCTTATTGTCCGAAGAAAACCTCATAAATAATCTACCAATCCTAATCCCAATCTACGTCTTTCTGGATCTATATGTAATATTTCTACCTGTACCATTTGACCTGGCTGAAGTGAACTTTGATCGCTATCAGCTCCGAGAAGAGAAATTGACGACCGGTGTATTAAACCTTCAACTCCATATTCTACCCGCGCAAATGCACCATATTTCAGAATTGAAGTAATTTTAGCAGTTAAAATATCCCCTGTCTTGCAATCTTCCATCAATCGCTCCCAGGGATTGGGTAGCAGGCGTTTCATGCTCAGCGCCACCCGGCTGTTTTCTTCATTCACCTGCAAAACAAGAGCTTCTACCAGGTCACCAATTTTAACTACTTCTGAAGGATGTTGCACCCTTCCCCAGGATAATTCAGAAACGTGCACCAATCCTTCGATCCCTCCCAGGTCTAGAAACACACCAAAATCGGTGATATTCGTAGCCGTTCCTTCTACTTTCGCTCCGGGCTGGAGGATATCGAATAACTGTTTTCTCTTTCCGCAACCAGCTTTTGCTGCCCGTTCTGATAGAACGATCCTTTCCATGGAAGGTTCACACTCGATCACCTTCAATTCAATAGTTCTTCCTACATAATCAGCCAGAAAAGCTTGCCGTTGATTTTCATCAATATCTGGCGGCAAAGCCACGATATGAGATATGGGAACAAATCCTTGAATTCCATCTGAGGTAACTAATAAACCCCCTCGATTGAATCCACGGACTTCAAAGGTCATTATCTCATCTTGCTCATAAAGTTTCTTGACCAATTCCCATCTCTTGCCATCCATTTTCTCCACCGGATGATCATCTTGATACGATTCCTGTTTTAATAAGGCTGCAGTCATCATTGATTCATCCGCTAACAATGAGGACCACCATCCCTCATCGTATGATCCTTCTACACCATCTCCCTCCAACCATTCCCTTTTCTCAGCCATTCCCTCTCCCAAAGTGTCAACAATGTAAACTACATTAAACCTTCATCTCCAGTCCCTTTCAATCCAGCAATATTTCCCACCTGGTTTTCCATTGTCAGGATCTCCTTTGTCACTGCCTCAATTGCAACTCGTTGCTTGCGATACAAATCTGCCTCAGACATTGACAAACGAAGCGCAACTTCCCGGACTTTTTTTCCCTCCAGAAATTTTAGATCAAGAATATTATACAATATCCAGTCCGCCGTGAAACGTCTTTCTCCTGCAGGTCGCGTTCTTTCTATTGCTTTTCGCAACACCGCCCGCATTGCATTGGCTTGATTACCATCATTTTCGATGACCGCATCGCGTACGATCTTTAACTGCATCAAGGGTGTATCGGTCAACCGAGGTCCACCCCAATAGTGTCCAAGAGCATCTCGCACCCATTGGGTAATATCTGATGATGGTTCTGGCAGGTCATCAAGTAGTAAAGATTGATTTCCATATCGAGCTGAAGCGCGCAACCGTTCGATGTACTCCATATCAGGCGAGAATTCTTGAATGTTGGTAAAAATGTCTTCCTGCAATCTACGATCGCGTAAACCCAATGTTGCTCGTTCTGCCAGAATATCAAGCACCTGCTTCATTTCGCTATCAATCGCATGGTCAGCCACTCCTGAGATACCCATCAAACCCAACAATTGTTTGCCATTCTCATGCTCAACCAGAGGGATCAGCAGGTCATTTCCCCAGTAAAAATAGGATTCCTGATCTTTTTTATCCAAAACCATTGCTTCTAATTCTTTGGAATCTTTGCTCTCCATGGCAGGCTTTCCTACCACAAACAATTTATCCATTCCATCAGGTTTAAAGGATGCTATGTACCCTCCTTCAGCTTGTAATCTATCACAGGCACCAGAAAGGATCATTTCCAAAAATTGTTTCAAGTCATTGCGGGTAAGCAACCGGTTTTCCAGGTCACGGATGGCACGCAGATCATTACTGTCATTTCCCCAGAATAATATTCGTTCTCCCAAAGGTGCAAATATTGTTATGACATATTCAAGAAGAAGAATGATAACCACCATAGCTATAGGAACAAACGCCGTGTAATCCTCACCAAATAATGCTCCCAAACGCCGAACAATAGTTACTATGCCTAATGTGACGCTGGCAGTGAATGGCCCTCGCATCAGCCACTTGAATAACCGGCTTTTTACAACCCGATCCGGCCAGGGTGTTCCAAAAAATGCCACTGCATATGCCATGATGATGATCAAAAAGACGACAACCAGGTTGCTGATAGCGCTCAACGACCAGAAAAAGAGCCCATGTATCCCAATGATCCCTGAACCAAATAGAAGGAATGGGAATACTCCTATGGCAGGAGCAAGAGCACCAGTGATCAGGTAACCCATACGTCGCCGGCTGGTAAAAGTTGTTGTACGGCGAAAACTTCGTGCGAAATTAAGAAAAGAAATGGTGATGGATCCAATATAGTACAAAGTAAATACATATGTAGGAACGATCGGTTGAAGGTGTGGAACCGGAACATTATCAAAAATTACCGGTCCTACAAACTTTCCAAGGGGCACGAGCATTAGAAAACCAAATGAAATAAAGTAGGATAGTAGAATAGTGATCCGGTATTTTCCGTGGCTGGGTCTTCCGGTTGTTTCAAGCAGTGTGTTCGAAAAATGTAGATAAACGGGGGGAAGCATGATGATCCCTATCCACTGGATCATTAGCCAGAAACTCACTTGGCTGGAATTTGTCTCTGCGCCAGCCAGAGATTCAGCCGTGAATGTAATGATCACACAGATCATGATCGAGGCAAAAGTGCGTGCCACGCGATCTCTCAGGTTAAATGCCAGTGCATAAAGGAAAAGCGAAAACGCAGTGATAGCAACACCAGCCATGAGAATTTGGCTGATGGTGCGTAATATCACAGTAAGCCAATCAACAAAGATCGTACCCATAATACCAACTGATTCTATCGCACCGAACCTGAAAAAATGATAGCAATATCACGGTTTGAATAATAATGGTCTATGTATCCACTAAATTCATACCCTAATTTGTGTGCCAGTTGAATACCAGGATAATTCTTCGATTGCATTTCGATGGTGATTAATTTAATATTTCGATGGAGTGCCCAATCATGTACGGCAAGCACTAAAGCGGTTGCAATACCCTGGCGACGTTCATCCTCTTTCACAACAAGATCAGTGATCCAAATAGTGTTAGGAACTATTCTTTCACTTGTACGAACAAAACCTACCGGTTCATCTTGAAGATATGCTGCCAGCACCAGTGCCTGATCCATCCATTCCTGATTTATTGAAGATGAAGGCTTTGGATAATCTACCCGAACATTTCGGGGTAATCTGGCCAGCCGCAGGCTTACCGTCACCTGGGTTTCATCGGTCACTCTTTCGAGCTGCCAGACATGGCTTGTTTCATATCTGGCATCCATTCTTGCCAGTGCAGGTAGATCACTTTTTTTGATCGGACGTATTTCGATTTCAGGCATACCGTTAATCTCCAAGGCTCTCTTATGGGGCTACCACCTGGACAGAAATTACGCAGGTGCCCAGCGTGTTCTCATTACTGCTATCAAATGCCACCAGTCGCAAAGAATATTCGCCAGGCATCAGTTGTTCTGTATTCCATACTCCACCCAGTGTTTCATCAATTACAACCTTATTCCCGGCAGAAATTGCGATCCATGTGCTGCTGCCAGGTTGGCTGAACTCAAACTTATAATATCCCAAATTGGGGATATTTACTGTCCCTTTCAACTCTACCCATCCCGATACTTCATCACCTGCATGCGGATACGTCCATTCCAATTGGTCAGGGATACAACCTGTACCTGTTTCGGCTGCAATGGTCGTACCAGCTCCTGGTGTTTCTTGCGGATTAGCAGTACCAGATGTTGTAGCCAGCAGATCAATGGTAGGAGTATTGAGCGTACTTACCCCTGGAAAAGTTGGAGCAACAAAGGATACCAAAGTAAATATCGTTAAGCTCATCAATAAGAGAAGGATCACGATGGTCAGAAACGATGAAAAGTGTCTTTGTGCGACTTCTTTTTCAAGGCCGAACATGGCAATCCGCCATTCGCGCCATGATAATGCCATTTTTCGGATATAAATTACACCCACTACACCTAAAAGGATATAAAGGGGTACCTCGTAATCCTGTAAGAATCGTAATAAAGCACTCATTTAAAGTTCAGCCAATACTCCCAGTAAAATTGCTTTCAACTTCGGTACGATCACACCAGCCGCTTCAAGAACTTCTTCATGAGTAGTAATGGTGCTGCCATCCAGGTTGGCTTTATTGGTGATACCTGAAAACCCTAATACACGTACACCTCCATGCCGGGCAATGATCGTTTCTGGTACCGTAGACATGCCAACTGCATCCGCGCCAATGGCATGCAGAAATCGAAGGTCAGCAGGAGATTCAAATGAAGGGCCAGAAAGACTGACATAAACCCCTTCTCGCAAATTGATCTGTTGTTGCTTCGCCTGTTTACGAGCTAATTCTTTCAACTTGCGATCAAACATCTGGCTCATATCAGGGAATCGTGTGCCAAATTCGTCAAGGTTTGGCCCTCGTAATGGATTATTGCCCGTCATGCAGAGCAATCCTATGGTGTCAGTGATCAACATGACATCCCCTGGAAGGTATTCAGGATTGATCGCTCCTGCAGCATTGGTGACCACCATGATTTCCATTCCAAGGCGCTGCAATACACGCACGGGCATGGTGATCTCACTCATGCTGTAACCTTCATAATAATGAATACGGCCCTGCATTACAGCAACTGTTTGCCCGGCAAGGCTCCCTACCACCAGACGGTTTTTGTGCCCAATCACATGAGAAAGAGGCCAATCCGGGATATTTTCATAAGGAATGATATCTGCATCTTCCACTTCGTCAGCAATATCCGCCAGGCCAGACCCGAGGATCAAACCAATTTTCGGAGTATGGTGAAGTTTGCTGCGAATATATCCGGCAGCGCGGTCAATTTGTTCTATGGTCACAAAAGTATCCATATTTTCTCCTTCTTTTCTCCATTAAAAGTAGTTCTCTAAGAATTGCAGGCATTTTATTATATCAAAACATGAACTATGAGATTTTTCCTTCTTTTCGAATATAATCCTTGCAAAAGAGTAAACCAAAAACATTTGATTTAACCAATCACATATGCTAAATTAGTAGAAATATATTTGGGGTCATCAAAGTTGAGATCATCAAAGATTATATCCTTTACTTTATCTGAAGATCAACGAATATACCTCCCAATTGGGATTGCCCTTTTAGGGTTGAATCTGATCATAATTGGACATTTTCTCTTCGAAGTTCATGCTGATGTTATCAAATTGACAGGTGTAATTGTTAGCCTTCTTTTCATCATTCTCAGAGTTTTTATTGTCTTCTTTTCTTTTCCTTTAAAAAATCGCTATCCGGTTGTAAACTGGCTAAATTCAATCGTTAGTGCAATTCTCATCAGTGTCATCACATACATTGATCTTAAAGAAATGATAAGCATCACACTGGTGCTTCTTGCAATCACCCTGGTTGCAGATACGTTGACATCAGGATGTGGTCCTGCATACCTCTTTCTTTTGCTTGTTTCTATTGCCAGGTTCGCGATACTGGAACCTCAACCAGTGGTCAGATCCTTATCAACCTGGATATTGGCAGCCAGTTTACCAATCGCAGGGGTAGTCTTTATTGAAACAATTCGTATCATGCGCCAAACAATTACCAAAGAAGTTGTCCGTTTAAAAACTATCAATATGGTGGCACAGTCTTTCAGTACTTCTTTAGAGACAGATCAAGTGGTCGCTCTGATCAGTAGTGCCATTCAACAGGCTCTTAAAGCAGATACATACTACGTTGCGTTTGTGGAAGGTGAAGATTTACATTTTGAGCTGGTTTATGATGAAGGTGTCTTCTTTCCAACTCAGAAGGTTCCCATCACGAATACTCTTGCAGGATACGTCATAAAAACGGGCAAACCATTATTATTTAACAACTTATCACAAGATTGTCAAAAACTGGGTATCCCTTTTTCAGTGATAGGACAACCGAAAGTAAGCCATAGTTGGATGGGAATTCCTTTGATGGCTAAGCAAGAAGCCATCGGGTTGGTAGCCATCGCTTCTTATAAGTTAAATGAATTCTCTCAGCAAGACCTTGAGATGATGCAGTCCTTGGCTTTACAGGCCTCTTTAGCAATTGATAATGCCCGCCATCATAATGAAGTGAAACAACAATCCAGACAGGATAGTTTAACACTGACACTCAACCACGGAAGTTTCATCGCCGATCTTGAAGATGAGATCGCTGCTGCGAAATCGAACGCTCAAACTGTTGCATTGATCATGCTGGATATAGATTACTTTAAAATATACAACGACACCTGGGGTCACCTTGTTGGGGATAAGGTTTTATTTGAATTATCCACTATTCTTTCAAGCCATGTAAAAAAGACTGACCTGGTAGGGAGATGGGGCGGAGAAGAATTCGCAATTGCTTTACAAAATGCCAATATCGAGCAAGCCACTGCGGTCGCTGAAAGGATCCGCAATTCCATGCAAGAAGTTAAGATATGGTATGGCGAAGGTAATTATGTACCTATCCCAACGATCAGCCAGGGTATCGCGATATTGCCTGAGGAAGCAGACGATGCTTTTTCTCTGATAGACCTGGCAGATAAACGCCTGTACAAAGCCAAACAAAAGGGGCGTAACCAGATCGAAAATTCAGGTTTTTTTTTATTTCATAAATAACATCAGCTTTTTAGCACACACTGAAGGACTTCCAATGTGCTTGCAATGGCAGGTTTATCAATCCAATGATGAACAACCATACGGAATTCTCGTTTAGCTACTGTGCTAAAAAGCACACCCTGTTCAGATGCCAGTTTGACCACTGCTTCTCCATCAAGGGGAACACTATCATCCAATCCAAAGAATACCATATTGGATTGAGGGGGATCGGTCATCACATATAACCCAGGGATACTCTTCAGACCTTTTGCCAGAGCCCGGGCATGCGCATGGTCCAGTAGCAAGAGGGGAACAATTTCCTCAAATGCTACGATACCAGCCGCAGCCAGAATTCCAGCCTGCCGCATTCCCCCACCCAATTGCTTCCGTATTTTGCGTGCCTTTGCAATGAATTCTTTTGTACCGCACAACACGCTGCCAACTGGTGCGCAAAGTCCTTTGCTCAAACAAAAAGTAACCGAGTCTGCGTTTTTGACCAAAACAGAAGGTTCAACACCCAGCGCAGCAGCTGCATTGAAAATTCGCGCCCCATCAACGTGAACTGATAAACCTCGGCTATGCGCAAGGCTTGCTGCCATATCCGTATATTCAGCACTTAATACCATGCCCCCTGTCTTGTTCTGAGTATTCTCCAGGATCAACAAACGGCTGTTTGCATGATGCACATTCTCTTCCCAGATGGCGCCTTCGATGTCTTCCAGTTTCAATGTGCCGTCTTTCTGGTTGGGAATTGTGTGAGGCATCACACCTCCCAGCGCTGCAACACCCCCTGCTTCATATAAGAAAGTGTGTCCCTTGTCGCCCATGATAGCTTCATCACCACGGCCACAATGCGTGAGTACCGCCACCAGGTTCCCCATTGTTCCAGAAGGGATGAATAATCCTGCTTCCTTTCCCATTCTTTGGGCAGAAAGTTCCTGTAACTTATTTACAGTGGGATCTTCACCATATACATCATCTCCTACTTCTGCCTTCGCCATGGCTTCGCGCATCGCAGGTGTTGGCTGTGTAACGGTATCAGAACGGAGATCTATCCTTTGCATAGGGTTACCTTCTTATTGTTTTATGATTTTTGCTGTTCCAAAGTCTGCAATATTCTTTCTAGTTCTGAAGAAAGAGGTGCACTGAATGAACGGGGAGTCTTCTCTCCTGGTAAAGTTAT
The DNA here is from genome assembly GCA_039680395.1 of Anaerolineaceae bacterium. Classification (GTDB taxonomy): domain Bacteria; phylum Chloroflexota; class Anaerolineae; order Anaerolineales; family Anaerolineaceae; genus UBA4782. Next base: position 9,712 of record JBDKSY010000179.1, read on the forward strand.
CTCAATCTCACGTGCATGTAAAAAGTGACGGTTCAATGGTAAAGTTGATTTTTTATGCCCATATACTTTATCACCAACCACAGGGCAGCCAATGAATGCCATGTGCACTCTGATCTGGTGAGTTCTGCCGGTCAGTGGATGCACTTCGACCAGAGTATGGTGAGGGAAAGACTTCACCACCCGGTATTCACTGACCGCTGATCGCCCTTTTCCATCAGGCAAAATTGCCATTTGCTTACGTTTGGAAGGATCGCGTCCAATGGAGGCTTCTAC
>JBDKSY010000180.1:0-5695 GCA_039680395.1 Anaerolineaceae bacterium
GCAAAAATCGCTTCGGGGAATACTTCATCTGCTTGCTTGATGATGGCTTCCAGCATTTTTTTGTGTGTGTATGAACGAGCGCCTTTGCTGATCTGAATAATGAATGGGGCTTTGCTATCAAGGTTTCCCTGGAACAACCCCATCGTTTGTTCCAGATTATTAATATTGTAAGCACCTATGGCGTACTTGCCATAAGCTGCTTGAAACAATTTTTTAGTTGTTACAATCATTTCTAACTCCTTGGAAAATATTGGGTAATATCAGGAAGTACAGCTCCTGATGTATGAACATTTCAAACATTGGTAGTCTAGCGGCTATTATATTCCATTTCATCCATAAAAGCTGAACCATTCAGTTCGGGTTTATTTCTTTTCGGGGAGGGTAAACCAAAAAGTGCTGCCCTTCCCCAGTCCTTCACTTTCAGCCCAGATTTTTCCTCCGTGCGCTTCCACCCAATGCCTGGCAATGGTCAATCCGATTCCGCTTCCCCCGCTTTCACGCGAGCGCGAGGTATCCACCCGGTAGAAACGAGTGAATATTCGTTCCAACTGTTCAGGTTCAATACCACTGCCATTATCCCGTATAGAGATGCAGGTAGTTTCATTCTTTCTTGTGGCAGTGATCCAAATGGTCCCGCCTGTAGACGAATATTTCAATGCATTTCCTACCAGGTTTTGCAAAACCTGGTCTATACGGTCTTCATCCGCGTGGATCGTCCATTCGCCTGCATCAGGAAGGACTAAATTCACCTGTTTTTCCTTCGCCTGTCTGGCAAAACGTTTTTCAACTCTTGTAAATAAGTCTTTCAATGAAAAATCAGTCATTTGCAACTGATACTGCCCCGCTTCCACCTTGCTGAGTTCCTGGAGATCATCCACCAGGCGCTGCATCCGTTCGGATTCCAGCAGGATGGTTTGAAAGGTGTCTTCATCCCGCGGGATCACACCATCCATCAACCCCTCAGCTGTACCACGGATGGCGGTCAAAGGAGTGCGCAACTCATGAGAGACATCTGCCATCAACTGCCGGCGCATCGTTTCGGTATGTTCCAGGCTTTCTGCCATCTGGTTGAAATGCAACCCCAGGCTGGAAACTTCATCTAATTCCTCTTCAGTGTGGTTCAAGCCAGCATTCACCCGATCAGAGTAATGCCCTTCAGCGATACGTCGTGAAACTTTCGCAATTTCCTTGACGGGTGCAGCAATCACCCGGCTCATCCACAGGCTGATCAACATGGCGGTAAATATGGCAGCAACAACCGCCAATGAAAATGCATCAAAGACCGCTGCTCGAAAATTTCCTACCAGAGACTTCTGCATACCAGAACGCATCATTTCCCCCATTATTTGCCTTTCTGGGTCCATGTGCCTGAGGAATGCATTAGGAACCGTCAAGTTCAAGAAGGCTGCAGTGATGATCACAAGGACGAATAGTACAAGTACATAAGATAAAAATAGTTTAACAGCCAGATGCCGCCGTATATATTGCATCATACAACCACCTCATCATCAAACCGGTAACCCACTCCACGTATGGTGGCTATCCAATCTTCATTGCCCAGTTTTTGACGGATATGACCAACATGGACATCCACCACACGCGTATCACCATAATAGGCATATCCCCATATCTTTTCGAGCAATACTTCTCGCGTCATGACTCTGCCACGATTTTCCACCAGACCTTTCAACAGATCAAACTCGATGGCAGTCAGATCAATTTCCTGGTCATTCACCCACACTCTGCGGCTTCCAGTATTAAGACGCACATGTTTAAACGCGAATACCTCTCCATCAGGCATGGCATCTCCACCTTTTCGTCGCAATGCTGATTTGATCCTCGCCACCAGTTCTCGCGGGCTGAAAGGTTTGGTCACATAATCATCCGCGCCCACCGATAAACCTACAACCTTATCCATCTCATCTGATCGTGCAGATAATAGGATGACATACACATCTGACTCGCGTCGTAATTGGTTGAGCATTGTGATCCCATCCATCCCCGGAAGCATGATATCCAGAACAACAATATCCGGTTTGAATGCCCTGGCTGCCTGTAAACCTGCGCTGCCATCAATGGCAGTAAAAATTTCATAACCTTCAGGCTTCAGGTAAGCACTGATGAGATTGAGAATGTTTTGTTCATCGTCAATAACCAATATCTTCGCATTCGCCATCCCGTGCCCTCCAGGTAATTTACTTCTATTCTATCCCAACCTCATCGCAAAACAAAACGGTGGGTAGCAACTTACCACCCACCGTTTACCAGTGTCAAACCTGGTTCTTATTTTATTTCCGCTTCTTCCACAAAAGTTCCGTGCCATGTATGTAGCCACACCTGACCGGTAAAGCCGTTGACACTCAACATACCTGCTACTGTGCCATCTTTTTCATAGTCAAGCGTATAGTATCCGTAGAAAGCAATGGGGTCATCCTTCACGGTTGCACCCGAGATTTCTTCATCAAGGTATGCCTGAGCCTTTTCCACTGCCTGTTCAGGGGTGACGGTCATTTCTGCCGTTACATCTTCAGGTCCCTGATTGTTACAGCGTCCCCTCATTCCTACACCACCATATTTCAAATTCCACATATGATTTGGGCCAAATTCAGGAATAACCTGGTGAGTGGTAGGATCTACCAATAATTCCATCGCTCCAATGCCAGTGCTTGCTTCCTTCACAACCACGTAAGCACCATTATCGAAGATCATCACCTCGCTGACCGCCAGGTCATCGTTTGCAAGCGTTTTTAGATAACTTTCAGCAGCCTGGGTTGCCTCATCCACACTGATCTCACCCTTTGAGAGGATTGAGCCCATCATGCCACCTTTTTGAGATCCATCCTGGTTCCCTTTTCCAGATTGGCGGAGACCAGGCATCATTCCCACACCATTTGACCTGCCATCCATGTGCCTTCCCATACCAATGCGGTTAAATATTCCATCAGTTTTGAATACTCGAGCCACACCCGTCGCTCTGCCTATAAAGAACGCTCCTGTAAAGATACCCCCGACCACGATCAACGCAGCCAGTACTATCAAAACGATTTTCCAACCTTTTTTCATTAAATCCTCACTTTCTTGACCTTATGATAGCGGTTGACCTGGAAGATTTCTTAAAGGGAATGTAAAGTTTGTGTAAAGCTTTCGAGAGTATAAGATCACTCACCTCGGTTGAAATCAAGTAAAATGGTCATACGCTGTTCAAAATATCAATGAGGCCGGGATCATCCATGTCATTTCACATACCTCAAGTCCTTATACACAGTAATGAACCACTTTGGATAGACTACGGGATCTTTCCTCGACTTCCCCACGAAGGAGAGGATATTTATTGTGATTCTCTGGCTTTTCGCCTGGGATATGGGTACGATTTGTCAAAGAAACTGAATACCCTGGGTGTAGAAACAGGCTGGTGCTTGCAGTATGCAGAGCCAGTGTTTCAAGCACTGGCAAAAAGTCAGGCACAACGAGATGAAGTAAGCAACTCTCTGGTTGAAATCTGCCCAACCCATCCCACTCCCCTGGCAGTAAGCGCACCGTTACGTTCCGGTGATCATCGCACAGTGATTGCAGATACTCATTATGATCTGAACACTTCCTGGTTGATGGAAGCTGACGAAAAACCATCCTGGCTGGTTCTATGGAATTGGTTGATGAACGAAAAACTACATGAAATCATTCCATATTGCCAACAAAAGAAGATTGCTGTTTGCCTGGGTATTACACAGGATGAAAATACTGGCAGCAATATTGAAAAAGTAGTTTCCTTTCTCAACGGCGTACCGGCAGTAGAAGTAATGATATTCCATCGCCCTCCTTATCTCCCCATGACTGAATGTGGATGGAAGAATTCGTTTATTGAACTGCTTCAGGACGATATTCCCGTCATCATGGTTGAAAAGAGCGATGGACTACAAATCACCTCTTCGACCAGTGAACAAAAAACCACACATACCGCTGCCAATTTCATCGAATGGATTTCTTTCTATATCCATCACCGTCAACTGGGAAATGACATTTTGTCGGCAGTCGGCTATGCGCAAAGTAAATTTCGGTGATCTTCATTGCCAAAATGTTCACCCTATTTTAAAATATGTTCCTTTATTTTGATCGTTTGCTACTGGTAGAATAAAACCCGATAAGGAGTCAGAATGGAATCAACACATAAACCTGAACAATTCGATGTCATCGCAACCGTGGTCAGCCAGAAAGGTTTGTGCCACGCGGGATATAAGGCAGGAGATCAAATTGCCTTTTGCCAGAATAGCATCTCGGGCGCCCCTGTATGTTATTCAGCTCTCGATTGTTTGCTTTCTTCAGTAATTTTGCTGCGCTATGGAGCATCTTATCCGTGGGCTCCAGATGGTATTGTTCAACTGGCCTGTCCTGATGCAGAAAATCCTGTTGTATTTGAATTGAAACGACAAATCCCAAATAATGAAGGCTGATCGAGGATATCATGTTTGAATTTGCAACAGCAGCCAGAATTGTTTTTGGCGAAGATAGCGTTTATAAAACCATCCCATCATTTCGAACATTTGGTTCGAAAGCCTTTATCACTCTTGGATTATCCGAGACCTGCGCACAACCCGTTTTGGATGCAATAAAAGCACAGGGAATTGAATTTGTCTCCCACAGAGTAAAAGGAGAGCCAACACTTGAGACGGTGCAACAGGCTATCGAGATTGCACGGCAGAACAATGTGGAAATGGTCATCGGGATGGGTGGCGGAAGTGCGATTGATACCGCCAAAACCGTTGCAGCCATGCTTGCCAATCCGGGTGAGTTACTGGATTATTTGGAAGTAGTAGGCAAGGGAAAGGCTCTAACAAAACAGAGCCTTCCCTGGGTTGCAATTCCTACCACTGCTGGTACTGGTTCTGAAGTGACCCGAAATGCCGTTATAGAGGTTCCTGAAAAAAAGTTCAAAGTCAGTCTGCGGAGTACGTTGATACTTCCCCGTATTGCCATCGTGGATCCCAAACTTACCTTGCCTCTATCACCTCATGTCACTGCCACCAGTGGGATGGATGCTCTTTCCCAGGTGATCGAACCTTTCTTATCCATCAAAGCCAACCCAATGGTTTCTGCTCTTTGCCGTGAAGGCATCCAACGGGCTGGCAAGTCCTTACGCACAGCATATTTCGATGGGCAGAATTACCCTGCCAGAGAAGACATGTCTCTTACCAGCCTTTTAGGAGGATTGGCATTAGCCAATGCCGGTTTGGGTGCAGTGCATGGATTTGCTGCCCCCCTCGGAGGAATGTTCCATGCCAGGCATGGGGCTCTATGCGGTAGACTGCTGCCAGCAGTCATGCAGGTGAATTTTCAGGCTCTTCTCACGCGCGAACCGAAGAATCCTGCATTGATGCGTTTTCATGAAATAGCGATCTTATTGACGGGAGAAACCAGCGCTCAACCCCAGCAGGCAGTTACCTGGATCGAAGATACCTGTGAGCTTTTAGAGATACCCCGCTTATCAGCGTATGGCATCACAAAAAATGATTTCCCAGCTATTGTGGAAAAAGCAAAGCAAGCCAGTAGCATGAAAGGCAATCCAATTACCCTCACGCAAGATGAGTTGACACGAATCCTGGAGATTGCTTTTTAACCACTACAAATTTTCTGGCAGTTCCTTCGATAAATAGAACTGGTCTACTTCTTCCCTGGTTGGGATGGAAGTCTGCGCGCCAAA
>JBDKSY010000181.1:0-15797 GCA_039680395.1 Anaerolineaceae bacterium
GGCTGTCTATGACTGGTGGATACAGGTTGAAATACGACAGGTAATCCATCCAACCGGAGGCTGCTGCCAGTACAATCAATACCAGCCAGTGCTGCTGGCAGCCAGACAGCGTTTTTCCCCTCTGGAGGGTTGGGTCCAAGAACAAGGGTAGGAATTTCTCCTGACAGGTCGAGCATTTTTTCTGTTAGAAAATGAGGAGTGCCCAGAAAATAGCAGAGATCTATATGAGCGTTCTGCAACAGCCAACTTAAGGTGCAGGTACGAGGTTCGTATTTCACTCCATCTGATTGGAATCGCATATTCCCAGGGTACCCGGTAAGACTAAGAAGGCTTTCCACAACACCAAAGCTGTTCGCAGCCGGTGGGATAGCCAATCCATACCAACGCTTTTCGATATTCAGTTCACCAAGCCATAAGAGCAACTCGGCAGCAATCTGATGATCCCCTTCCAGCCAATCCCTATCAAACAGGAGCAGGCCGCATTCCACAGCTTGAATCTTGTTTTGGATCTCCAACAGCTCGTCCGGAAGGGTTTCTTGTTTCAACCGCATTCTCCGGATGGCATCAAGAGCGTGTTCTGATGAAAGATAGACAGCCTGGTTGATAAGTTGCTGTCCGAGAAAATCTGCGATCCGCGGAAGAGAATTGTGAACATCTTTCGTACAGCAAATGATCTGCTGTACTGCTTTTTTTAATTCTCCCAAAGTGGCAGAAATCAACCCGGCCTGTTTCATTGCCAGGCTCAGGTTACTTCCCATGAAATCTTCTTCACAGACGAGGGTTGCTTTTTGCCTTCTTGCAAACTGCACCGCGCATTCAACTGCTTCTTGATGCAGGTCGCCACAAAGGATAACCATCTTGTGAGAAGATTCTCGTGTCCAGGCAACTGCCTGACTAATTTCGCGATCACTGGAGAGATTCTTTGAAGCAGCAAGGGCATCAAGCGCAACGGAATACATCTTCTGCGCCATAGAACACGCAGGTGAAACCTGCACCAACCGATCTCCATCAAAATGAAGATGGAGATCGGCACAATGCAGACTACAAAATGGACAGGAAACGGCTTTGAGTTCTGGCATGCTACCTGTAATGTTGAACCACTTTATGGCGTCACTTGAAATTGCGTCTTTATGGCGTGATCAACAGATGTTTTCGCATCATCCAGTGCCTGTTGAGGGCTGGCAGTACCCAATTCGACCTGTTCGATCGCGTTCTGCAATGCCAGGTCACTGTTACCCAATGCTGAAAAGACAGGAATTGCCACCGCGTAAGGAAGTGAGTCAAAAGCTGCTTTACGCAAAGGATTTTCCTCTACAATTGCTTGAATTTCAGGCCAATTGGTAGCATCTTTGTAGATGGGGATATAGCCAGTATGGGCTGTGAGATAAATGGAGCTATCCTTTGAGATCATGAATTTTACGAATTCCCATGAAGCATTGCGGATCTGTTCATCATCGTTCTTGAAAATAACCAGGCTTCCGCCACCCAAAGGCATTTTATGAACATCCCCTACGGCAGGGAACATCGCTGAACCTACCTTGAAACTGGCTTCCGTCTGTATGCTGCTGACTACAGAAGTAGACCCAATCAACATACCTAGCTTACCAGATAGAAAATCGGATAGAGATTCCTGATGTTGATTGGGTGGCATAACTTTATCCACATTTACCCAATCACTCCACATCTGTAACATTTCTACCGCTTCAGGGCTGTTGTACAGCACCTGAGTCTCATCTTCGCTGACAATTTGCGCTCCATTTTCGAGGAAAAAGGTGCTCAAATACCAGTGTGTATCATCCCGGGCATTTAAACCCCATTGAGAGGGTGAGCCACTCCCATCGGATGCTTTTGTTAGAATTTTCGCAGTTTCTAAAAGTTCTTCGATGTTTTGTGGCGGGTCTTCTGGATCAAGGCCGGCTGCAGTGAACAGGTCTTTGTTATACAGTAAAATGGGAACAGAATTATTAAATGGTGCAGTCCATAAAACGCCACCGGCGGTGTTGTAATCCAAAAATGCCGGGTAAATGACGTCTTTGTCAAAACTGCTGTCTGCTTTAATAAAATCTTCGATCGAGAGAATAGCTCCACTTGAGCCCAACAGGGGAGCAGCGCCTAATTGCGCCACATTGGGTAGCGTGTTTCCCGTAATGGCACTGTATACCTTTGCCATCGCGGTGGTGTAATTTCCCTGATACGTGGCTACTACCTGAATTGTGGGATGCGTATCATTGAATTGCTTTACAAGCTCTTCAACTGCCTTTCCACTGTCGCCACCCAGAGCATACCAAAATTCGAGTGTAACATTTCCCTTCGAATCAACCTTGCCGCCACCTCCCGTTTTGGATTCTTTAGAACCACCACAGGAGGTCAAGAGTAAAACAGCTAATACCAGGATGAAAAACCATCGGTTTCTTTTCATGATTCCCTCGCTTCTTCTCTGATAAACACACTTTCTTTTAATTATACAAATCCAATGCAAAACTTTTTAGACCAGCTAGATATCTTTTAAACCCGTGCTGGCCATACTTTCGACAAATGTCTTTTGCACCAGGAAGTAAATGATAATGACCGGCAAGCAAACCACCAGAGCAGCCGCCATATAAACACCCCATTGCGTACTACCTTCACCGCTTACAAAATAACGCAATCCAATCTGGAGGGTGCGCATTGAATCCTGGTTTGTAATGATCAATGGCCATTGGTAGGAATTCCAGTTACCCATAAATGCAAACAATGCCTGCGATGCCAGAATTGGCTTGCATAAGGGTAAAAGCATCTGAATCAAAAATCTGAACCGACCACAGCCATCCAGCTTGGCTGCTTCTTCCAGCTCACGCGGAACCGTACGGAAAGATTGCCGAAGCATGAATACCCCAAAGGCATTCGCCAGGAAGGGTACGATCAATGCCTGATAGGAATCTATCCAATCCAATGAGCGCATCACAAGATAAGTCGGGACGAGTGTTACCTGGCTGGAGATCATGGTAGTGCTGAGAAAGATCATGAACATGGCATTCTTGCCTTTAAATTCCATGCGGGCGAATGCAAAAGCAGCCAGTACGCAGGAAGTAAGCTGACCAATCGTCACCGCGATGGCCACAATGGCACTGTTCAAGAAATACCTGCCAAATGGGGCTTCCTTCCACATTTCAATATAATTTGACCATTGTGGATCCTTGGGTATCCAGGTAGGAGGATAAGCAAAAACTTCCGTTGGTCCTTTCAGCGAAGTCACGATCATCCAGATAAAAGGAAGCATGACTGCCAAAGCGATAGCTATCACAACCACATACCACAATCCATCCGATAGGATAGTGAGAATACGGTGTTTCATTTTTCGCTTTGCGCGGGTGGAAGCGGATATTAATTCTGTTCTATTATTCATAATGCACCGACCGGTCAACAAAGCGGAATTGGATCCAGGTAAGGAGAAGCATCAATATGAACAAGAGAACAGCAATTGCCGATGCCTTTCCCATCTGGAAAAATTGGAATGCATTCTGATACAGGTAGTATGCCATAGTGTTTGTGGCATTCAATGGGCCTCCCTGTGTCATCACGTCAATCTCCGTAAAGGCTTTCAGAGAATTGATCATTCCAACGGTAAGGACATAAAACAAGGTTGGTCCTAAAAGAGGCCAGGTGATATGTTTGAATAACCCAATACCATTAGCTCCATCAATTTTTGCAGCTTCATAATACGTGCCTGGAATGGATTGCAATCCTGCCAGGAAAATGATGATGTTGTATCCCATCCCCGACCAGACACCCATCATGATCAGACAGGGCATTGCTAAGGCAGGATCACGCAACCAGGCCTGGATGGGTAATCCCAGCGAGATCAGGATACTGTTGAACAATCCATATTGAGCCGGGTGGAACAGCCATAACCACACAACAGATACTGCGGCAGTGGAGGTGATGGTGGGCAGAAAGAATGTTGTTCGGAAAATGCCAACGCCGCGTATTTTGCGATTGAGCAATAACGCGATCAATAAGGAGATGATCAGATTGATCGGCACACCCAGTGAAAAGTAAAAGGTGTTTAGAATGGATTTCCAAAAAATAGGAGACTCGATGGCATCTGTGAACAGGTATATATAATTTTCAAGCCCCACAAATGAAGCTGGAGAAGGCATGTTCCAGCGAAAAGTGCTGACCACAATGGAAAAGATGGCAGGGAAGAAGGTAAATACTGCAAAGATCAACAGACTGGGAAGCAAGTAGAGATATGCTTCGAAAGTCTCTTTATTTTTCCTCTTTTTTGCCCCCGAGGTTCTTTGTTGTACGGGTTTAGGGGATGTTTCTATCTCTTTGCTGATATTCATTTCACCTCCCTCGCAATTGCAGAAAAACTCTGCGTCAATACAGATGTGATTCGTTCTACCGACCAGCCTTTCATTCGTTCACCTTTTAATTCAAGCACTGCAACACCTTTCATACCGATCTGTTTCAATTGTGTCAGCCAATCATGATACGGAACTTTACCAAAGATCAGCGGGTAATGATCTAAACCATCGCCATCAACGTCATGAACATGGACATGGATCACATTTTCTAACCATTCAGGTTCAATTGCAACCTGTGGATTACCCTGAGCGTCATGCCCCATATCCCAGCATACCCCCACATGAGGGTGATCAATCTGCCTTACCAGGGATAGCACGTCTTCATGAGCGATTCCAAGCTTGATGGTATTCTTTGCATCAGGACTGTTGTTTTCAAGAGCGATTCTCAAATGAGGAAATTCATTGCAAACCCATTGAAGGAATGCCACTGTGTCTGCGATCAAAGGGGCTCTTTCATGTGGGGCAGGTGCAGTAGCCGCATGAAAGACCACGGTGTGAGGGTTTCTCAGCCGTACGGCCCATTGCTCTGCAATTTGCAACAGGGGACGATAATCCTGCTCGATTTCTTCCTGTTTTTCCGAAGCATACCCAACCAGGGTATGCGGTGCCCTGTAGGCTGCATGGAAGCTGATATCCAATCCTTCATCCACAGTCGCTTCCATCAGAGGTTCAAACTCTTCCCATTGGGTCAAGTGATTATCCAGTTCAAATTCCAAAACGCTCAACCCTGCTTTTTTTAAAGGGGAGAGAAATGCTCGTAAGGTTGTACCCTGTACCCAACGGGGATGGATATTAAAGCCAACGCGAATATCATTTGCCATACTACGACTTCCTGTTCTGAATGATGGACTCTATTCGGGCAGCTTCTGAAGCCAGGTCAAAATGATTGACTTCTTCAATTTGTTTTACCATGACGGGATCAAAAGCTTTGATGCCAGAATAAGTACCACAAATAGCACCAGCAATGGCTGCGATAGTATCGGTATCACCCCCTATATTTGCACCATATTGCACAACTTTCATAGGGTTCCCATTTGACAGTTTCACCAATCCAATTGCAGTGGCAACTGACTCTGCTACCAGCATATCTACACCAACATAATTGTATAAATTTTCAAGCGCCTGTCCAAAGTTCGAAGAATGGTCAATGATGGTACAGGCCAGTTCTATTCTTTTTTCTAATGGGGTGCCCCAATGCCACTTTCCATAATTTCTTCCCTTCGAGGCACCCAGGCAGGCTGCTACGATAACTTCTTCTATCCGGTTATCTTTCTTCATTGCTGCAGATATGGCATAGCCAACCGCAGCCGCGCCAGATATGGCAACTGAAGTGCCATGCGTTGGAAGGCAGCTCTCCACCACCTGTGAGATCAATTTGTCTGTACGGTTATAGTTCACCAGTCCAACTACAATAGCGCGATACGCGGCTCCATTGGTGGTTCCATTTACTCCTGTTACCTGCGGGGATGCACCTTCTCGCAGCTTCTCCAGCGCCTGACGTGTGCTTGGGCCCAGGATAACATTGAGCACGTCTCCTGTCTGATCAGCCCAGGTGATGAGCTGACTGGCGACCGATTCGGCTGTCAGATTTCCATCTTCGCTGTAAGCATGTGCCACAGCCAGCGTCTGTCCGGTATCATCCGTGACCTGCCCAGGGGCAAGAATGTGATGCGGATGCCAGATAGGCGCTGGGACAAAATTCTCTATCCAGCTGAATTCAGAATGTATCTGGTCGGGGTTCAAAAATTCAGATGGGCACCCCAGAGCATCCCCCAATGCCAGCCCTGCCAGACAACCATGGATCCGTTCAATGATCTTCATTTATCAAGAGATTCTGTAAATAAAGGCAGCCGTGCTTTCTTCAGCCCGATCATTACGCCAACACCCACGAGTGATGAAGCAAGGATCACCACTGTATCCACCAGGATCCAGTAGGGCAATGTGGGTACCCAATACTGCCAGGAAAGATTGAACATCCAGTTCACCATAGTATTGGTGGTTAAAAATTCGGCTGCATGCCCTACGGTACACATAAGAAACACCGCAGGCCACATCCAGACCTTATTCTGCGTAAGAATGCTTTTCCGCACCCAATCGCGAACCGGTTTGATCACGATTACCAACAATGCAATCGCTGAATAAGGAAGGGGTACCAGCCACATTCCTGTTTGCCAGGATTGTGGATTGATGAACCATGAACCAATGATGAGCACCTCAGCGATGGCAGCCAACACCCATTTATTTGCCATTAATAAGCCTGCCACCAAACCTCCCATCGTGACGGTCAAAAATCCCAGGGGGCCTGCAGAAAAGCCGTACGGGAACAGGATCATGGAGACAATTCCACCTGCGGCATTGGCAATGGCAGCCGCAGGACCAAGAACCATGCCAGAGATGGCGGTCATAATGGCATTAATTGTGATCATTCCTGCCATGCCGGGAACTGGCAATGCAGGGATAGCACTGGCAACAATATATAAGGCAGCCCAAATAGCTAACACAGCAACGGACATGCCAAAAACACGCCCTTTAGCTTTATAAGTACGCACAGGTGCGGCTGCAGTCATAATTTCATTTTCTTTCTGTGTTTCCTGTTGTGCTTCTTGTTCTACTGGTTCTATTTTTTCTGACTGTTCTGATTGTTGTGAGTCGGTCATTAGCTTTCTCCTTTGATCAATAGGTGCCAAATCCTAGAATTCGCAACACAATTCCGCCAATCAAGGCTACCATTGAAACCGCAATGATGATGAAATCCGCTGTAGTAAAATGACTATCCAGCAGAAAAGTTCGTTTTATCGGTGCGCCAAAAGCACGCGAGTTCATGGCGACTTCGAGTGTTTGTGAGTCTCGAAACGCTCCCAGTATTAATGGGATCATCAGTGATACGGATGCTTTGAGTTTCCCAATAAAATTTCCACCCGAATCATAAGAAATTCCACGGCAGAGCTGTGCCTGCTGAATGATCGAAGCCCGGTTTTGAATGGAAGGCAGCAGGCTTAATGCAGTGGTCATAATGAAAGCAAAACGATACGGCACCTTTAACTTGACCAGTGCCAGCATAAGTTCAGGAAGAGGGGTGGTCATTACCATCAAAGGTGCTACGATCATGATCACAACAAGTCGCAACACCATGGCAATGCCAAATGCGATCCCTTCAAGAGTTATGAATCCACTGAAGCCAATTGCAGGTAAAGGTTTAGAAATCTTCAACAGGTTGGTAGTGCCGGGGTAAAAGAAGATTTGAACCACTAGAATGATGACAGCGATCATCCAGAAATAATTCATCAGGTCTTTGAGCATCTTGGAGGGCAACCTGGCAATGAACCAGATCACCAGAACAAATGCGAGCAAAGCGACAATATACACAGGATGTGAAAATAGCAGCACGAGGATGAAAATAACAGCCAGTGCAGTTAATTTGGTTCGGCCATCCAGGCTTCGCAGGGGGCTACTATGTGCCTTCAGATCAATGTTCATAGTGACATTTCTCCTGCTGCAGGTTCAATAGCCGGCAGATAATTGTTTGTTAACCAATCCACCATTTCTGGCACATGAAGAATAGTGGTGCCTTGCAGCCCAAGTTCGCGTGCCAGCATGGTCACCTGGGGTGCTTTCAGAGAAAGGCTTTGCAGCTTATCAATCTGAGTGAATACTTCTTCTGGTGTACCTTCCAGAGCTACCTGTCCCTTGTTCATGACCACCACTCGTTTGGCATGCTCTGCAACAATTGGCATGTCATGCGTGATGATGATGACCGTTTTGCCTTTTTGATGCAACTGGTCTATCAAATTCATGATGGATTGACTGCCGAAATAATCCTGCCCGGTTGTAGGCTCATCGAAAACAAAGACCTGTGGGTCAAGAGATAATGCACAGGCTACTGCCAATCTCTGCCGGTCACCCAGGCTGAGCGCAAAGGGGTGAGTATCTCGATATTCGCTTAATCCCAATTCGATGATAATGCTTTCAACTTTGGCTTTAACTTCTTCTGCATCCATCTTGAGCATACGTGGACCATACGCAATTTCATCGGTGACACTGGTACAGAACAGCATATCATCTGGATTTTGGAATACATAGCCAACTTTTCTTGAAAGCTGTGAGACTCTTTTACTTTTTGTCGCTTCTCCAAAAACAAGCACTTGCCCCTGAGTCGGCTTCAATAAACCATTAAAATGCTTCACCAGAGTGGTTTTTCCACTTCCATTCTGACCTACAAAAGCGATGTAATCACCTTTATAGATTGTGAGAGAAACATTATGGATGGCCTGAACACCATTAGGGTATGAAAAACTGACATCTTCACACTGAATTGCAACATTATCATCCATGGTGCATTCCCCTGAGAACCTGCAAGGTTTCATTGAGCGTAATAGGCAATGAATTAAACGAATATCCTCGTGATTGCAACGAATGTGTTACTTCGCAAACCTGCGGTGGGCGAATACGCGCTTTTAATAGCAGCTCAAAATCGGAGAATATTTTCCCTGGAACATCATCCTTGATGAGATGATGGTCATTCAACAGTAGAACACGACTGGTGTAATTGGCAACAAAATCCATATCATGAGTCACCAGAACAATGGTTTTCCCTAAATCCTGGTTCAATCGCGCGATTAATTTCATCACCTGTTCTGCGCCTATCGGGTCCAATTCGGAGGTAGGCTCATCCAACACCAATATCTCGGGATTCATAGCCAGGACACAGGCGATAGCCAGTCGCTGCTGCTGACCACCTGAGAGGGCAGTTGGTTCACGATCTTCAAATCCAGAAAGTCCTACTATTTCCAGAGCTTGAGCAACTCGTTGAGAAATTTCCTCACGAGGTAAACCCAAATTTTCACATCCAAAAGCTACTTCTTGTATGACAGTGACATTGAACAATTGCGTTCGAGCATTTTGTACTACCAGACCTACATGTTGAGCCAAAATAGGAATACTATCATTGAATGGGTCGCACCCGGCTATATGAAGGTTGCCAGACATGGAACCACCAAACAGTTGAGGAATGCACCCATTGAAACAATAGCACAGCGTTGATTTGCCTGCACCAGAAGGTCCGATCAACGCGACAAATTCACCCGCTTTGATCGAAAAACTAACGTCTTCAATCGCAGGGGTGGATGTCTTTGAATATGAATAGCTTACGTGTTGAAATTCTACGAGGGTTTGCATTGTGATCTCATTTGGGTGGAAGGCTGTGAATTTTTCCTCCACAACCTTCCACCTTGAAGAATATTTCCACCAAAAAGATGGAAAGTTTACTTAAATTCTACAGAGACGATCCACCAGGCCCAGTTTTCATCTGGATATGTGGCTTTTGCATCATCAGGATATGCTACTTTGACAGGTCCACCATTTTCTTCGGTGAGCAGTTCGCCACCAACCCAGTGGGTGAGCATGATGTCGTATTTCTGTGCGTCTGCAAGGGCAACATCATATGCTTTTCCATCGGTGCAGATGAGGCTGACGGTGGTTACATCGGCTGCAGGTTTCACCATTTCGATCAGGTCTTTGAGCAGGATGCCTTTGTATTTCAAGCCATCGCCCATCCAGGGATCATTGTAGGTTAATTCGACTGATTTCGAATCGAAGGCGGCCTGATCCAACACATAGTTGCTTCCTGAGTTGGTTTTATCAATTTTGCCTTTGACCGTGATCAATGCATCACCTGGTTTTGCTGCGCAGCTAGCCAATACACCAGCGAGCAGCACGAAAATCAAAACAATATACACACTTTTTTTCATTACAAACTCCTCCAGTTAAATAATTTTGTTGTTTCCAGGAAACTTCGGATACAGATCTGCTTAAACCATTCACTCGAGTATGAACAGTATTTTTAAATCACCTCCTTCTTATCCTCTACGAGAACAGCTTGAGCAGTGGCAGCATCGGTGATGAGTGTTTTGACGTAGCCGCCTCTCAAGGCTCCCAATATCGCATTAATTTTTTCCATTCCACCCGCTATTCCTATCACCTGCGGGGTAGATTTCAATTGATCCAACTGAATGCCGATCACCCCCAAATTGGGAAGAACCTGTAAACCTTTTGTATTAAAGAACCTGGCACAAATATCTCCCACGGCGCCCTGCTCTTCCAACATGGCAAGAGTAGGTCGGGTAATATGCTCTGCAAAGAACATAGATGAAATTTTTTGGAATTCCACCTGACCAATACCAACAATAGCAACGTCTAATTTGCTCCAGTATTCAGATATCTGAACTACCTCTTGTGTCTTCAGAAAGTCATGCAGCACTTCATCTTGTTCGATGAACGCAGGAGCATATAAGGGCCGATAAGTTCCAGAAAATGTAGCTGCCAGAGCAGCCGCCAGTTCATTCACCTGAAAGAAAGGAGAGACATCTCCAATGCCGCCAATCAATGGTACCGCATGGATCCGCCTATGTTCATTTTTTGGAATGAGATTAATGGCTCGATGCAATGAGCGTCCCCAGCCTATTCCCACTGTCTGATTATCCCGGAGAGTACGATGGATATATCCTGCGGCTGCGAGTCCGATCCCTGTTCTTAGTTGTTCTCCTTCTAGTAATTCGCCTGGAACAACTTCGACATCTTTAAGGTTGAATCGCATTTTAAGCTCTTCTGTCAGGTCCATATCTCTGGGAAAAGGATCAACAATGATCGTTTTGACTATGCCATGTTCGCGGGCAGAGATAAGCAATCTGGAAGCTTTTTGCCGGGTGATATTCAAATGGACAGCAATCTCTTCTTGCGTAAGGTTATATTCGTAATACAACCTTGCTACCTGAACCATCAGTTGAACTTCATCGCGAGTGTACATGGTATGTGCTCTCTTTAGTTACTTTTTGGTCCATACTGTTTTTAAGGCTGGATAAAAATCTCGATACCATTGATACATCTTTTCGTATACTCTCTTGTTTTCTACATCCGGTTTGATAGCAGCTCTTGTCTGGATCATATTTCCACAAGCGTCTTTCAGGTTATGATATATCCCTACACCAACTCCTGCCAGAATTGCTGCGCCTAAGCAACCTGTTTGAGAAACCTCCGTTGGTGTGACGGTTCGCTGAAGGATGTCAGCTTTCACTTGATTCCAGAACTGGCTGCGTGAACCTCCACCACAGATCACGAAATCTTTTGCCAGAAAACCCGCGGCAGCTTCAGAAATATCGAGGGTATGCCGGATGGCAAACCCAATGCTCTCATAAACTGCCCTGGTAAAATACGGTCGGTCGTGAGCGGAGGTGATACCGATAAAAGCTCCTTTTGCCTCCGAATCCCAAATTGGAGCTCTTTCACCACACAAATAAGGAAGAAAAATTAATCCACCACTACCCGCTGGAACAGAGGATGCTTCTTGTTCCATCAGATCATATTTTATTGTACGCCCAAATTCCGGGTAAAAACAGTGCGCCAGCCACCGGAGTACGTCGCCGCCACATTGCATGGGATTACACAACCAATAGCCACTATCATCGAGATTTGTTGTGTATATTTCAGGGTTATTCAGCTTTTCGGGAATGGCAAGTGAAACAATTTCCGATGTTCCGGCAACATCCACCGCCCTCCCAGGATAGAGAACACCTCCTGCCAGGTTGTCACAATAAGCATCAATGGTACCAATGATGACTGGGGTGCCAGCTTTGATACCAGTGGATTGGCTTGCCAATGGTGTGACCCTTCCGACTATGGCAGTAGCTTTAATTACAGGAGGCATAAGCTTTACAGGAAAGCCTAAAGTAGCAAAAAAGCGCTCATCATACCTATCGGTCTGCGGATTTGCCAGACAATATGCGCTTAATGGATCAGTGTGTATTTCACCGGTAAGATTCAAAGCGATGAAATCTTTCGGCTGAATGATGGCAATGGATCTTTCTACATCGGCATGGCGATGCTTGTTCAGCCATAAAAGTCTGGCGGGTGGACATGAAGGATCACCCAGATACCCAGAGCCAACCCAGGCAACTGCCTGCGCATTGGAAATACTTTCAGAAAGCCATTTTGCTTCTTCAACAGCGCGGTGGTCACTCCAAATGATCGCTCTTCCAAGAGGATGATGCTGTGCATCCACAAGAACATGCCCCGGACACTGCCCGGACAAGCCTAAAGCAATTATTTGCTCCGGATCAATACCCTGGGTTAGCTCTCTTAAAACAGCACAGACGGCTTCCCACCATTGTGAAGGTTCCTGCTCTGCCCAGTTCGGCTGGGGATTGAAAGTATCAATACTGGCGGATGATTTTCCAATCAACATCCCCGTTTCATCAAACGCTGCAGCTTTTACACTGGAAGTTCCAATGTCAACTCCAACCAGGATCCTGGACATATTATTTATCCTCCCTGGTATTTAGTGCAGCAATCTGATCACGATACGGCAGCCCTTCACGCGCACCTCGGTGTTGTATCTTATATGCAGCTACCTGGCAGCCAAGCTGAACGGCTTCTTTCCAGGAAATTTTTTCCAGAATTCCTGCTACCAATCCAACTGAAAATGCGTCACCCGCGCCTGTGGTATCCACCACATTCTTGACTGTCTCTGAAGGAACCAGAGTGGATTTTCCATCAGCAAAGAAAACCACACCTTTTTTACCCAATGTAATGACTGGAGTGGGAACGCCCATTCCTGCAAGAGCATTGAGCGCTTCTTCAGGATCCGACCTGCCTGTAATGTCAGAAGCTTCGACACGGTTGAAAATGACAACATCTGCAGCCTCTAAGACCGGCATGTAGTACTCTTCTCCCAGGCTAAGCATGAGACCACCCGGGCAGTACACTACCAGGGCATCGGATTTCAGCTTTTTGATTGCAGCAAGCGCAACACCGGGGAAGGCATCTGCAATATAGAGAACATCCACGTTCTCCAATGCTGTTGGATCCAGATCACCAGGTTCGGCATAGATCGCAGATCCACCCAAAGAAAAGATCATGCGCTCACCCTGGTTATTCACTGCAATGAAACAAGAAGCTGTGGATCCTTTTGGATCAACCATTATGTAGTCCGTTTGTACTCCAGCGTTCTTGAAAGATTGCAATAACAGCCTGCCATTATCATCATCCCCCACCACACCAAGAAAACGTACGGGATACCCAAGCCGTGCAATGCCTTCGGCAACGTTCCCTCCCGTTCCACCGGGTACAGATTGGTGAGTGTCTGCCATGACGATGCCATCAGGTGAAGGAAATTCCTTCACCTGTATGATCATATCTACTGCTGCGGCACCTAATACTGCCACCAATGGAGTATTACGAAGGTTTTTCTCCATACCTGGGTATCCCAATACCACATCCTTGGTTATTCAATACACGTTATCAAATTATTTTAACTGACCACACCTATTCTTTTGGTGCTTCATTCTCTTTTGGTTCATCTGGAGGTAGAGGTTCTTCTTCACTCTCTTCTTGATAGATCATTGGTCCAACCGGTACACCAATTTTTGGCAGACCGATGAAGAGTGGAACGCCAATGACCATTGCGCCTAATGCAAACAGAAAACGTTCGACGGGTGCAATTGGCAGAGTGGTGTACCAGATGGCTGGTGGCAATTGGAAGAAGATCATCGCCCACAGGTTTCCCATTGCCTGGGTAACGATGATACCGGCGCCAGAAGCGCACAAGATCGCCAATCCCATTTTCCCTTTATTCGGTGAAAGCAATGGATCTTCTTTTCTGCTGATCCATACACCAACGATGATAAATGCCAATCCGAGAACATAGAGGATAGGCGTAGCCCAGGCAGCTCGTCCATTGGGTAAGAGGTACCAGATCCCAGTGAAGGCTAAAATGAGTACAAGCGATACCCAGTATTTTCGGCGCATGGCAAAACCTGCACCCAGAGCACCTAACATGGCGATGGTGAATTGTAAGGGGCCAAATAATACAGTGTGAGGTGCGATCAATTGCCCAATGAAACCACCTACGCCAGCCACGATCATTCCCACCCAGGGGCCAAAGAAGATACCAGCCAGAGGAACCAGACAGTTAGCGATGTTAAATGTGACGCCAGTGCCAATAACTGGAAAGGCTGGTAGTAAAGATGCAACAGCCATCAATGCTGCCCAAACTGCCATTACAGCGGGATGAGCGGTGATCAATTTCTTTTTCTTTTGCATGAAATAACTCCTCCTTTATTTTCCAAAATTATTGCTCTACTGTTTCGCGTACTACTACCTGTTTATTGACCAGAGTGATAAGGTCTACTACTTCAAGCCGATCTTTCGTCTGACTTTTCACCTGCTGGAATTCTGTCATGCAAGAAATACAGGATGTGACCAGCATATTTGCTTTTGTATTGACTGCTTCCTGCCAGCGCTGCATTCCAGCGGTATCGGTAAGCTCGGGATAGTCATAGCGTACATATGACCCTGAACCACAGCAGAAAGAATCACGTTTGTTGCGGGGCATCTCGACAAACCGTGTACCGGGGAAAGCTTCGAGGATAATACGAGGTGCATCATAGATCTTCAACTGGCGCCCCAGGGTGCAGGGATCATGGTACGTCATCACAGTTCCTGCTGGCATATACTTCAGAGAAATGTGCCCTTGCTGCAATTCTTCGGCTACCAGCTCTACAATATTGACTGGCTTGAAAGGCATCGCCTCGCCCAGGACTTCAGGAAGTTCATTGGTAAAGGTCATCTGACAGCCCGGGCATAGGAACAACATTTTCTCCACACCCAACTTTTGATAGGTTTCAATATTATGTCGCATAAATTCAGCAGCTTTACCAGCTTCACCGGCTGACATCAATGGGTGGCCGCAGCACCATTCTTCAGAGGAGATGGTATAGTCTACACCCATCTTGTCCAGTAAAGCCACCGCTTCTGTTGCAGCAGATTTACGCACATAAGATGGAGTACAGCCCACAAAGAGCGCAATTTTTGCTTGCTTATCTATATGAGTTTTATCTTTCAACCAGGAGAAGCGATCGCTTTGTTCTTTGGAATAGGGGTTCTTCTGCTGGTAAGTATCCATTGCAGCCTGCTTCAACCCGGCAGGGGTTAAGCCCTGTTCAGCCATATCATTGCGCATCGTCTGGTAAACTTTGCGCAGATCAATACATTTGAAACAGTGTTCAGTGCAGGAGCCGCATAAAGTACAACTAAAGACTCTATCGGCTACACTTTTGTCATACTTCAATTCGCCTTCAAGAATGGCGCGAGCAGTGGCAATGCGACCTCTACCTGAATAGGTTTCGAATTTCCCACTTTCATACGCCGGGCATTGTTGATAGTTCTTGCCTACCCAACTGAGGTCAAAGCAGAAACCGCAGCGCAGGCATTGGAAAGTAACATCGCCAGTTTCTTCGATATGCAGCCCCTGGGGTTCTGCATGATCGGGGATCTTTCCAACAGCGGGATCGCCTGCCAGCATCAATACACCCGGGTTGAGGATGTGATGGGGATCCAGAGCATCTTTAAGCGTCTGCATAAGTTGATAACTGCTTCCCAGCTTGGGCATAATATATG
>JBDKSY010000182.1:0-6418 GCA_039680395.1 Anaerolineaceae bacterium
CCTGTCCTCCGCAAATATCTCATGCTTCCTCTGCAAAAGGGATTGTGCGACTATTGAAGACGGTTCTTACTTCTGCATGTGAGAATAACTGCAATTACTGTGCTTTTCGCCTGGGTAGAGATGTGAAACGCAATACTCTACAACCTGATGAAATGGCAAAGCGATTTATGGGTTTATGGCAAGCAGGCTTGCTGGATGGATTTTTCTTAAGTTCAGGGATTTGCGGTGGGGGTGTCAGAACCCAGGATAAATTACTGGATACAGCGGAGATTTTACGCAAGAAGATGGGTTATTTTGGGTATCTGCATCTGAAAATCATGCCAGGTAGTGAATTCGATCAGGTAAAGAGAGCGATGCAGTTGGCTGACCGTGTCAGCATTAACCTTGAAGCTCCAGTAAATCGTGTGCTTCATTGCCTTGCACCGCAAAAACCTGATGTGGATGAGCTGATGAAACGACTGCAATGGGTGAATTTCATCCGTCGTACCATGGATGGCATGCAGGGTTGGAAGGGTCATTGGCCATCGAGCACGACGCAATTTGTCGTTGGGGTTGGCGGCGAAACCGACCTGGAATTATTGAACATGGGGTTGAACTTGCATCGGAAGATGCAACTGCGCCGAGTTTATTATTCTGGATTTTCACCCATTGATGACACTCCTTTTGATGGATTGGAAGCGGCATCGAAGAAGCGAATATTGAGGTTGTATCAATCAGACTTTCTCCTGCGCGATTATGATTTTGACCTTGAAGAATTACCATTCGACCAGGATGGTATCCTGGATGAAACTCGGGATCCGAAAACCTGGTGGGCTGAACAGCATTACCGCCAGCAGCCTGTTGAGATCAACCAGGCTGATTATAAGGAATTGTTACGATTACCCGGTGTAGGGCCGAAAACTGCTCGAAGAGTATTGGAGCAACGAGTAAGAAACAAGATGAAAGATATTGGATCATTGCGAAGGGCTGGGGTATCTGTGGAAAAAATCTTACCGTATATATTGATCAATGGCAGAAAGATAGAACCAAATCCATCCTTATTTGGCAGTACAATGGATGAAAATGCTCCAATTTATTGATAAAAAGATCGAAGTCCGTTTCAGTTCACCGCCTCTTTATGCGAAAAGTCCACCCTGCCCGGATGCATTCTTGTGGGATGGAACCTGGTATGAGATCATCCGTGAAGTAAGCTCATGGACAGATTTTTCACGCAAAGGGAGGATGAAGAGAAATATGCAACCCCAACATGCTGCAAGGGCTTCGACTTTTGGCTCATGGGGGGTGGGGAGATATTCCTTCCGGGTGGAAACCCAGGAGGGACGGGTTTTCGATATTTATTATGATCGGGCTCCAAAAGATGTAGATGACCGGATGGGGAAATGGTTCTTATTGGGGGAACGAAAAAATCTCGAGTGATATAAATATAATCAAAGTAGTCTTACGATAAATAAATAATGATATTGACAATAAATTAATAATCGTTATAATGAGTTAAATATAACGAATACGCATCTATATTTATTTAAATGCATGAAGGATACGATATTCGATAGAAAGAAAATTAATAAGAAGAGGAAGTATTATGTATCCACAACCTGCTTCGTGCCCGGTCTGCAACAATCCGCTCAATGTTACGCGTTTATACTGCGCTCATTGTGATACCACCATCGAGGGTCATTTCCTGCCCAGTAATAATCCACTTGCCAATCTCTCTCCAGAACAGATCCAATTTGTAATGGCATTCATCCGTTGTGAAGGGCGTTTTACTCGGCTTGAAGATGAACTGAAGCTCTCCTACCCTACGCTTCGCAACCGGTTGTATGACATTTTACGGGCATTGGGGTATGAACCTGGAAAGGAAGAAACTCCTGCCAAATTGAAAGATGAAGATCGTCACCAGATCCTGGACGAGCTGGCAGAAGGGAAGATCAGTTTTGAAGATGCCCAACTTTTGTTACAGGGAAAAAAACCTCTTGTTGAAGTAAATAGTGTGCAGGAAGGTGTATGATGGTCTCAACAGAGGAACGCCTTAAAGTATTGAAGATGGTCGAGGAATCAAAGATCACTGCTGAACAAGCCGTAGAGCTTTTATTAGCGCTTGAGACGCAAGAAAAACCAGCCAAAAAACCTGAAGACCTTTCTGGTTCATCCCGAGCAGGGGGAAAATGGTTGAGGGTTAAAGTAACAGATGCAGAAACCGGGCGTTCACGGGTGAATATTCGTGTCCCGACCAGCCTGGTGGGAGCGGGTTTAAAAATGGGAATGCGGCTGTCACCAGAGATTGAGGCTCTTGATACTGAACAGATCATGCATTTTATCGAATCGGGGACTATTGGCAAAATTGTTGATGTTACCGATGAAAAAGACAATGAACATATAGAAGTCTACATAGAATGAACACAGAAATCAACTCTACTGAAACACCAAAAAACTGGAAGAAAACATTTTTTATCGTATGGATAGGTCAGGCTTTTTCTCTTTTAGGAAGCAGCCTGGTCTCTTTTGCATTGGTTTGGTGGATGACAAAAACCACAGGTTCCGCGGTTATCCTTACCACTGCTACGCTGGTCGCACTGATCCCTGAGGCATTTCTCAGTCCTTTTGCTGGCGCTATTGTTGACCGGATGAACCGAAAAAAAGTCATGATCCTGGCAGATGCTGGGATTGCTCTTGCCACTTTATTTCTGGGGATATTATTCTGGCTGAATGTTGTTCAAGTCTGGCATGTCTTCATTCTGTTATTCATTCGATCATTAGGCGGAATTTTCCATTGGCCTGCTATGAACGCATCTACCTCTTTGATGGTGCCAGATAAAGAATTAGCCCGAATTTCTGGATTGAACCAGACAATTCGTGGAGCCTTGAATATCTTTGGCCCTCCTCTTGGAGCTCTGTGTCTGGAAATCATGCCTCTTTTTGGTGTTCTTTTCATCGATATAGGAACAGCTGCGATTGCGGTTGTTACACTGCTCTTCGTTACCATTCCACAACCAAAGTTGATGCAGATTGCCCAATCAATAACTCCCAAGCAATTAGTAAAAGATGTTGGTGAAGGTTTCAAATATTTATACAAATGGTCTGGCTTGTTTGCTTTGTTGATCGGCGCATCCTTCATTAACTTTTTCCTTATACCAACAGATTCATTGATGCCTCTATTAGTTACCGAACATTTTCATGGACAAGCCTGGCATCTCAGCCTTCTGCAGGCACTCTTTGGGATTGGAGCGGTTGTGGGTGGTCTGATACTGACAACATGGGGTGGTTTCAAACGCCGGATCTGGACTTCCTTTATGGGCATCATTGGAATTTCCATTGGTACATTGGTGATGGCTCTTGCTACCGAACCATTGTTTTTCATAGCTGTAATTGGGGGAGCGATTGTAGGTATTTCCTTACCTCTCGCCAATGGTCCACTATCTGCGATCGTTCAATCGAAAGTTGCTCCAGAAATGCAGGGCAGGGTGTTTTCTACCATGAGCAGCATGGCAACCTTTTTAATGGTTCCTGCGATGCTAATCGCTGGTCCAATTGCTGATAGCCTGGGTGTGCGCTCCTGTTACTTTATTGGGGCTGTTGGTTGTTTTCTGATCGTAGCGATATTGGGATTGATGCCTACAGTACGGAATATCGAAGAAAACCATATCTCCATGCGGGAATCCGCAGAATTGGTGGAAGATGTAACTGCTTAAAATATTGCTATAGCTATTAGGTTTGATCAGCTCATGATCTTCGCTATTGCAATACCGCCTGCTGCAATCAGGATCACAACGAATACTATCAAAGCTCGTTTGTTGTTTCTTGCATCTTTCAGGGAAAGAACAGGTGGAAGCCCTTCCAGTTGCAGGATTGGACCTGCAAACCAGGAAAATGCTGCTCCACCGATCAAACCTCCAAGATGACCCCAGTTATCAATACCAGGAGATAAGCCAAGGACCAGGTTCAGTACCACAATGAAACCCATATTGAGCAACATACTTTTCGCCCTGGCTCCGAAATATTTACGGTTTTGATAGACGAATATTGCCTGTGCCAGGATCAAGGCAAAAATTGCCGTAGATGCACCAAGCGAATTATTCGTTGACATGACATAGGAAGCCACATTGCCGCAAAATCCACCGATGAAGTAAAGCATCAGGAACCGGAAATGTCCATAGAAACGTTCTAATGAAGGACCAAGCACGATAAGTGCGTACATATTCAGAGCAATATGCAAGATCGAACCATGAAGAAAAACCGGCGTGATGAACCGCCAGACCTGTCCTAATTCAATGTACTGGTTTACCTTGGCGCCAAGTGCTGCGGGAAAATCTGCTCCTCCGAAGAGGAGCTTGCTTACTACCTGAAAAAGGTAGCAAAAGATCGTGAATCCTACCAGAACATATGTTGCCACTGGCTTTACTTGTGGTGATTGAATACGTACCTCAATGGGTTGTGCTTCTCTATAACCTTCGGAATTAGGCGAGACTGGGGGTGGGGGTGGATATGCACTCATGCAATGATCTTTCTTTGATGAACACGGCTATGTTCAGCGGTAATGATGGAAATAATATCAGCGACTGCTTTGTTAAGCTGATTTTCAGCATTAAGCACAACGTAATCAAAATTATCCAATTGTTCCATTTCCTGGTTTGCGGTATTCAGCCTTACCTTGATCTGTTCGGGAGTATCAGTCTTTCTATTAAGAAGACGACGACGCCATTCTTCTTCCGAAGCTGGAGAAATAAAAACGAGAACAGCTTCTGGGAATTTGGCTTTGATCTTTTCTGCGCCCTGTACATCCAACCGCATGATGACATCTTTTCCCTGTTTAAGGGCATCAAAAACCTGCTTTTTTAACCCGCCTTTGTACTGCTCATAGACCCATGAATATTCGATCAAATCATCATTTTCGATCATGCGCTCGAATTCGGCGGTGGTGACAAAGAAATAATCTACTCCATTTACTTCACCTGGACGTGGGGCACGGTCGGTGCATGTCACCACATAATGCGCCTGAGGATAGGCAACTTTTAAGCTATTGAGCACTGCATCTTTCCCTACGCCAGAAAGACCTGATATTACAACTAGAACAGGTTGCCTGACTGGTAGTGTAAATTGAAAATGTTCATTCATGACTGCAGGTTTATCCATACGATCCCATTATTTGAAAGATGTCTTTCATGCTAAAAAATTAATATTTCTATGATTATAAACTACCTTACCAACTGTGCGGGTTCAATGCACTCCCTCTATCAAAAAATGATACCTTTTGATTATAATGGAATTCGTTCTGGATTTCTGGAGGGCGTAGTGCCAAATTATGAGTATAGCTGTCTTCAATGTAGAAAACGATTTTCCATTTTCATGAGCTACCAGGAATATGGCAGCAAAAGAATTTCATGCCCTCATTGTTCCAGCGAAAATGTTCAGCGCCGTATTGGCCGCATACGGGTATTGCGCTCAAATGAGAGCCGCATGGCTTCACTATCCGATGAGGACCGATTGAATAGCATTGATGAAGATCCTCGCGCACTAGGCAAGATGATGCGCGAAATGCAGGGGGAGGTTGGCGAAGAAATGGGTCCAGAATTTAATGAGGTTGTTGACCGGTTGGAAAAGGGACAAACACCCGATCAGATCGAGCAGGAGCTGCCGGACCTGGGAGAAGGTGATATGGGGGCAACAGATGACGTCATTTCAGACGGTCTGGATTAACGCCTGGGCTTTAGAACAATTCGAATGGGTGTGCCAGTAAAGGGAAACTCTTTTCTCAATTGATTTTCAAGGTAACGCAGGTAGGAAAAATGTGCCAGCTTGGGATCGTTCACATAGATCATAAAAGTTGGCGGGTCAGTGCGCACCTGGGTTCCATAATACAACCTGAGGTTTCGACCTGTGCGTGAAGTAGCTGCGTGTTCATCCTGCGCATTATGCAAAATACGGTTCAATTGACCGGTTGTCAGGCGTAGCAGCCTTTCTTCTTGAACTTTCAGTGCCATAGGGAGAACCTGGTCTACCCTTTGCCCGGTTTTTGCTGAAATGAACATGATGGGAACATAACTTAAAAAATTCAATTCCTGTTGGATCTTTTCGGTATAGCTGTTCATGGTGTACGTATCTTTTTCAACAGCATCCCATTTATTGACCACAACCACGGTGCTTTTCCATGACTCAAGGATGAAGCCGGCAATATGCGCATCCTGTGCGCTGATTCCAACCGTGGCGTCTATCACCAGCAAGGCAACATCGCAGCGCTCGATGGCACGCAAAGAACGTATCACGCTGTATTTTTCCACACCCCGATCAATCTTCCCTCTGCGCCTGATACCGGCCGTGTCAATGAGGGTGATGGGGATATCTTGAAATGTCAATTGTGTATCCACTGCATCCCGTGTCGTACCTGGAATGGGGCTGACAATTGCTCGTTCCTCTCCCATTA
>JBDKSY010000183.1:0-3146 GCA_039680395.1 Anaerolineaceae bacterium
GTGTGCAGTTACAATCCGCAGGGTTGCCAGAAAGCATCACACCAGATGAAGCCATGAAATTGTTCTGTGCATATCACGGGGTAAAACCCCGGCTGGACCTGCTGGAAAGATTGGGCGTTGCTGAAAAAAAGAATACTCAATTCTACAACCTGTCTGCAGGGATGCAGCGCCGGTTGGTACTTGCACTTGCCATTGCCCATCATCCCAGGGTGCTCTTTTTAGATGAACCTACTGCTGGATTGGACGTGGCATCCAGGGCAGAATTGCATTCTTTGATGCATGAGTTGAAAACAGATGGTACTACGATCGTACTTGCCACGCATGACATGGCAGAAGCAGAAACCATGTCTGACAGGGTGGCAATTTTACTAAAGGGACGAATTGTCACCATCGGCACACCCATGCAGATCACTGCTGCTGGTGCAGGTCTGACAAAAATATCCGTAAATACGCAAAATAGATGCCTGGCTCATCCATTGATCACTTTTCCCTCGGTTAATCGGTTTATTGCTCAAGATGATTACAATATCTATTTCAGTTCGGATATCGGCACTACGGTAGCAGCCATCATTCAATACATCCAGGAACATGATGACATCATCGTTGATCTACGAGTGGAGCGTCCTTCGCTGGAAGACCGCTTTTTAGAGCTTACCAATTCAGGAGTGATCGAGTGAACGCCTTTGCCCAACATTTTATCTTTGAATTTCGGACGGGTGTCCGCAACAAGCAGTTGCTTTTGATGAATTACCTTTTTCCATTGGGTTTCTACGTGTTGATCGGGCTCATCATGCCCAAGATCAACCCGCTCTTTCTGGATAACCTGATCCCGGCGTTAGTGGTTTTCAGTATCTTATCTGCTACCCTGCTGGGTATTCCTGACTCACTGGTGAATGCCAGAGAAAGTGGTATTTATCGCAGTTATAAGATCAATGGGATTCCAGCAACGACGATTCTGCTTATTCCTGTGTTAACCACATTACTTCATCTATTTATTGTGTCTGCGATCATCACTATCACTGCTCCCATTTTCTTTGATGCACCTATGCCAACAAACTGGTTCGGTTTTATCCTGGTGTTTTTTGTCATGGCAATTGCGTGTGCTGGGATATCGGTTCTCATCGGAGTGGTTTCTTCCAGCTCCCGCATGACGGTATTATGGTCACAGATCTTTTTTGTGCCATGCATGTTGTTGGGCGGGATGATGATACCCTATAATATGCTGCCAGAAATTGCTGGCAAGGTTGCTCAATTGCTGCCCGCCACCCACGCCATGAATGCTTTCACCGGATTGGCGATGGGCAGGATGGCTGATTTTTCTACCTGGGGTTCAATGATCATCCTGCTGTCAGCAGGTTTACTGGCATTCGAACTTGCGCTGTTCCTTTTCAGTTGGGATAGCAGGAATACGAAAAGACGTGGGACTGTCTGGCTGGCATTCTTGATCCTGCTGCCAAACATTATTGGAGTCTTCTTTCTAGTATAAAATCCACAAGAAATACCTGGAGAATATTATGGTTTCCATCCAATCAAAGATCACGCCCCACATTGCAGAACGGCTACAAAGCGAAAAGGTTATCTGGCTGACCACAGTAAACAAAGAATGCATTCCACAGCCCACCCCTGTCTGGTTCTATTGGGATGGCACCGCTTTCACTATTTACACCAGACCTCGATCTTTCAAAATATTGAATATTTACGAAAATCCTCATGTCACCCTCAATTTTGAAGGGGCTGATGAATTGGGTGGAGATGTGGTGATATTTACAGGAACTGCTTTTCCGAAGGGGCAACAATCAGAGCTGGCTCCGGAATACCTTGAAAAATATGCCTCATCTATTGAACAATGGGGTACAAGTGTTGAAGAATACAGCCGGGAATATGGCGAGAAAATTGTGGTAGTGCCGTATAAACTTCGTATAGTTGAGTGATTTGCTTAAGGTTTCAAAGATTGACCCTTACTGGTTTTATGCGAGGTAAGATTCAATGCGGTGCTGGAAAGAAAAAGAACGCCATACATGTACCATAATGGTTTATACAGCAGAGCAAGCGGGAACCAATAGAATAGAATGGTTGCCAGATACAGGCAAAGGTAAGGGATCAGCACTGACCATCGAGCAGGGTTGCGCCACTGAATGTGCTTGACATATTCGACTACGTACCCGTAGATTCCCCAAAGTAGATATAGAAAGCCGCTCAACCAAAAAGACCAGGGCTTTCCTGCCAGAATGAGAAGTAAACTCACGATTGCTGCGGGAATTCCGAGGGCATATACCAGTGGTCCGTACCGCACGGCAATATCAAATTTCCATTTTCGCAAAGCAAAATGGATGATCAACACAACCTGGAAAAGAAATGCACTGCAAATAAACAAAATATCATATGCATCCAGATCCATGGTTAATTTCCTTCCATATCCGTTTAATTGGTAAACTGGAAACTTTGTAGAAAGTGGTTATAGACTTCCCAGTCTTCTTTATCTCCCACATGACCGATCACGATCATGTACAATTGGCCGGATTTCGCGAAGAAGTAGCGGTCAAAGGCATAAGATTGCGGACTGCGATCATGGTGAATGTGGATAGCGCTGGTGCCGGCAATCGTAATATCCGAAAGGCGAGCATCATCACCCATCAGGTTGTGATCTGTCAGCCATTGTGCCAGGTCAGTACCTTCTGGAGGGAGATAATCCTCACGGTCGCTGGGATGGCTGATCGTAATCTGCGGCCAGTTATCGTTCTCTGATGAAGTGCCAACGATTGTTAGCCCTTTCAGCGGATCGTCATTCATGGTGATCTCACAGTTGGCTGGATATTCGAAACTGTATCCCAATTCCTGATTGGTATAGACCAGCCAACCCTCTGCGGGCTCAATTGCTGCTTCAGTCGCTATTTCTGTTGCTGTTGCTTCTTCCAGTTCCGTGGGGATTGGATTTGCTTTCAATGAATCTCCCGGCTTACATTCCTCACGGTAATACGCCCATTCGTCGCATTCGCTGCCATCAAGAAAGACACAAATGCCCTGCACATTCCCTGCTGCATCAGACCGGAGATCCAGGGTGCCTCCGTTTTCTTCACAAAATACTGATGCCGGGTTGGGGATGCCTGCTGAGGATGTTGGGGTTTTGGGTGAACAGGCGGTTACGA
>JBDKSY010000184.1:0-2850 GCA_039680395.1 Anaerolineaceae bacterium
GAAAAGACATTGCAAACGTCAGGATTGCCTGGATCGCTGCGGCGTTGACGGGCAGGGTCGGTGACCATGGTCATAACACGTTTTGTTGTCTCTTCGGGGGTGGCCGCCAGTTCAATATGATTGTTCAGGCTCTTGCTCATCTTTTGCTGGCCATCAGTGCCTAAAACCTTCGGCACTCTGGTGGATTTCATTTGAGGTTCGATCAACACATTCGTACCATAGCGATAATTGAATGACCGTACCAGTTCGCGCGCAAATTCGAGGTGAGGTGCCTGGTCAACACCTACCGGCACAACGGTAGCCCGGTAAAGCAGAATATCGGCAGCCATCAAGATGGGATAGCCAAGCAGACCATAGTTCACGTTATCTGGATGCTGGCGTATTTTTTCCTTAAAGGTGGGGAGATCCGTCAGCTTTCCAAGTGGTGTTACCATGGAAAGATAGGTATGCAGTTCGGTTACTTCAGGCACGTGGCTCTGAATAAAAATGATCGAATCCTCCGGATCCAGCCCTGCAGCCAGCCAGTCGAGTGCCATTTCATACGTGTTTTGGCGCAGTTCCTGGGTGTCTTCCATCGTTGTCAAGGCATGAATATCAACGATGCTATACACACAGTCATAATCCTTCTGGAGGGCTACATAATTCTTGATCGCTCCCAGATAATTCCCAAGATGCTGTCTGCCAGTAGGTCTGGCCCCTGAAAAGACTCGTCCTTTTTTAGTGCTCATTGATTTCCTTCTTTCAAATACTTTTCTACCAGTGCATTCACTTCTCCTGGTTCAGCGTGACGACCATTGGTCAATTTTGAATAGAGAAGTTTGCCATTTATGGTGATCTCGTACGCTCCACCACTGGATGGAACCAGCGTCAGAGTTTCGATTTCTGGTTCGAAATTTTGAATAAGTTCTGCTGCCAAACTGACAGCACGTGGAGTATAGTGTCAGGTAGTGCAATATTCTATAGATATTTTCATTAACATAGGCGTTTTCCGATGTCAAGATAATTACCAGATTTCTGGTCTTTGAATTATATCAAACCTTGTTGCCTGTTTATGATATGATACCCAGTGAAATAAATCATTCTCTGAAGGAACAAAGAAAATTTATGAGTAGTTTCTTTTCCGAAGGTATTCCGGCTGGAAAACGAATATTCGATTTCATCATCTCTCTATTGGGATTGATCATCCTATCTCCATTGTTGCTGGTACTGTATATCATGGTGAGGATCAAGTTGGGAAAACCAGTGTTTTTTCAGCAAATTCGCCCGGGGTACAAAGGAAGGGTATTCAAGATTTTCAAGTTTCGCAGTATGCGTGATGCGTATGATGAAGGGGGAAACCTGCTGCCTGATGAGCAGCGTTTGACAGGATTTGGCAGGTTCTTACGGTCATCCAGTCTGGATGAATTCCCAGAGTTGTTCAATGTGCTGCGGGGTGATATGAGCCTGGTGGGGCCGCGCCCGTTGCTGGTAGCTTATCTGGATCGCTATTCTCCTGAACAGATGCGCCGGCATGATGTACTGCCAGGCATCACCGGGTGGGCGCAGGTGAATGGGAGAAATGCCATCTCATGGTCAGAACGTTTTCGATTGGATGTCTGGTATGTGGATCACTGGTCCTTCTGGTTGGATATCAAGATCCTTTTTCTCACCCTGTGGAAAGCCATCCGGCGAGAAGGAATTAACCAACCGGGGTTTGCTACGGTTTCGGAATTCAAGGGAAACGATAACGGAAAAGAATAACCAGACTAAGGATTATCAGGGGAGATCAAGCCAGCTTCCAGAGATTTCTGGATATTTGCGACATTCATTTGTTTACCAGTACTGTAATAGCTTTCGTTGATGTCTCGCACTAACAACGGGGCAACGATATCACTGGTTTCCTGTGCACCTGTCATAAATCCTGCCAGAGTTTGCAGTGGGGTTACCAGATCATACCCTATTGTTGCAGCCCACATCGAACGGATAGTATCGGGAGGGGTTCGTTTGCCTGTCAGCATGATACCTTTTGATGCGAGATCAGACAGGAGAGCAGGGTCGCTGCCATATTCATCGACGTACATGGTGTACACCACATTCTTGATCAATTCATTCGCGGTAGTTTGCCAGGCAGAGGTGTCCATCCCAACAGGCTGATATCCTACCAACGGGAACTGCACCATTGGAGCATAATAGGGATAGCAAGTCCCGCAATAATAGCTGCCGCCATTTTGAAATGCATAGACCTGGGCATATCCCACCTGGTCATCTGCGCGGAATAAACCTGCTGCACGGAAATCCGGGGAAATTATGGTAGTGAGATAACCCGCCAGAAAAGCCTGTCGAGTCTCTGGCAGGTGGATAACCGCCAGGTTAGTTGTGCCTGTTTGCTGTGTATTGGTGATATACACGAACCGTGTTTCTGGCGCAGCTGCGGCAAGATCGGGGATATTAGCAGCTTCAATAAAAACAACGACTACTTTTGCATCGCTGCTGGCAGTGGCAACATCGGCTGCGCTTCTTTCGATCATGGTAAGTCCGGCATTCGCAGCGATGTCCTGCAAGGCACTGCGAATTTCGCCTTGTTGTCCAGCATCCCAGGTTTCCAACCCGACAGCAGCCAGGTTGGTCGAAGCCACTGGTTGGGTTTCAGTAGGTTGCGGGGTGGGAAGATCAGTAGATACAGTGGGAATTTCCGTCGGCTCTGCTGTTGTGCGTGCACATCCAGCGAGAAGGGTGATTAAAAGTACAAAAAGCAGGATGAAAGAGAGTGATCGAGTGCGATGCAACATGATGCTTATTTTACCTTACTTAAAGCAAGCTGAATGGTTTTGAAGGAAATCCGACAACTTTTGTTATAATTAGCGCCATGAC
>JBDKSY010000185.1:0-3330 GCA_039680395.1 Anaerolineaceae bacterium
CGATCTGTGGATATGGCAATGTACAATATCAACCTGCCCGAAGTAGAGCAGGCATTAATTCATGCTTTTCAACGTGGTGTTCAGGTGCGGCTGGTAATGGAAAGTGATGCTCTCGATGGCAAAGTGCCCCGTTCTTTGATGGCACACGATATTCCGATCGTTGGCGATGGCAGAGAAAGCCTGATGCACAACAAATTCATGGTGATTGACAACCGTCAGGTCTGGACAGGTTCGCTCAACCTCACGGATAACGGGGTAACAGAAGACCGAAATAATTTTATACGGATGGACAGCACTGAAGCTGCTGAGTTGTTCACCAGAGAATTTGAAGAAATGTTCCTTGAGAAGCAATTTGGTT
This sequence comes from Anaerolineaceae bacterium, assembly GCA_039680395.1. Classification (GTDB taxonomy): domain Bacteria; phylum Chloroflexota; class Anaerolineae; order Anaerolineales; family Anaerolineaceae; genus UBA4782. The sequence goes on from JBDKSY010000185.1 coordinate 359, forward strand.
CCAGCAGCCCATCGGGAGAATTTTTGGAGAATGCCATCCAGGTAGCAGGAACTGCTGTTGAAATTTATTTCTCTCCGGATGATCATGTGATGCAAAAGATCATTAGCCATGTGAACGATGCCAATGAAAGGATTGATTTTCTCGGGTACTCATTCACCTATGACGCGTTAGCGCAGGCGATGATCCAGAAAGCCCAACAGGGCGTGAGGGTCAGCGGTGTATTCGATAGGATTATGGTGACATCCAATACGGGCACAGATTATGAATGGCTCGTGAGTGCTGGATTACCCGTTTGCCTGGATGGCGAGGCTGGCTTGATGCATGATAAAGTGATCGCGGTGGATGAAGAAGTGGTGATCACTGGATCGTACAATTTCACCAACAGCGCAGAAGAGTATAACGATGAAAATGTGATCATCCTGTATGATCAAGACCTGGCGAGGCTCTATCTGCAAGAGATCGAGACAATTACCAATAACTGTACTCATTGATCACGAAAATTTTATCTTCAGAGGTGCAATGTGGATCACATTCTTAAATGCCACGAGATCATTCGCAATAACTTTGTGCGTGGAGAAAATTGTTATCTTTTTGACGATCAGGGGCGAAAATATATAGATTTCGAATCGGGTATCTGGTGCACCGCATTGGGGCACAACCATCCCAGAATTATCCAGGTGATCACAGATCAATGCCAGCAGATCATGCATCTGGGAACCCGTTTTCCCAACCAAAAAGTCGAAGATGCGGCAAAAGCTGTTCTTGGTATTGTCGGATTCGAGGGAAAATGTGTTTTCTTGAGTTCAGGATCTGAAGCGGTTGAATTTGGCTCCCAGGCAATCCGGCGTGTGACGGGAAAGAAATTCCTTCTCACCTTTGCGAATTCCTATCTCTCCGCTTTAGGGTCTGCGGGAAGAAAGAATCCCGAAGAATGGTATCTGTTGGATTGGAGAAACCTGAATGAAGAAAATTATCAGGCTTCTCTCGATGCAATTCCATTCGACCAGATCGGTGGATTAATTTTTGAACCCGGTGGAAGCGGTTCTGCATTCGTGAAATTTCCTCCGAAACGACTGGTGCAGGATATCTACCACCGGATCAAACAATCTGGAGGATGGATAGCTGCAAACGAAGTCACGACTGGCATGGGAAGGACAGGCAAATGGTTTGGCTACCAACATTATGAAATCCAGCCGGATATTGTTTCAATCGGAAAGGGTTTGGGAAATGGCTACCCGGTCAGCGCAGTTGCCATGCGAAGTGAAATTGCACAGGAACTGGAAAAGAGCGACCTGCATTACGCGCAGTCACATCAAAATGATCCACTGGGTTGCGCAGTGGCAAAAGAAGTGATCACGATCATGACAGAGGAAAACCTGATCAACCGGGGTGCAGAAACTGGCCGGTACTTCCTGGAATGCCTGAAAGAACTGGCTTCTCGATATGCTATTGTCAGGGATGCACGAGGAAGAGGGATGCTGCTCGGGCTGGAAATTCAGCCGCACCCATCATTTTCTGCTGAAATTGCATTTCATGAATTATACAAAAACAGGATCCTGACAGGGTACTATCCCGCTGGAAATATTCTCCGTTTTGACCCGGCGCTTACAATGGAAAAAGAAAATATTCAATACCTGGTCAATACGCTGGAAAGCATTCTGAAAGCAATAGCTTGATTGTCTACCGATAAAAAGTGGGGAGTTCGATTTCAAGGGCTGCTTTTACTTGAATTTGGCGCACTAATACAGCTATAATAGTTATTAAACCGAAATATAGCCACAGTTTTTGGGGAAATATTTCATATATGCCAATCGGCAGAAGGAGGATATGATGAAACTAAGTGCACCAAAAGTTATCACATTCTGGCTTTCGCTGCTTCTTGGAGTTGCAGGGGTTGTTCTTGTGCTGGCAAAAATCTGGGCTCCGGGATTATGGCTCGCTGTAGCAGGGCTTGCAGTATTGCTGCTTGGGAATCTGCTAAAAGATCTCTAAGTTTTGAAAAGAGGGTGTGTGTACCCCTCCATGCACTCTTCGTTGAACTGGCTATACCGGCATTTTACTGGTTTTTGGCAAAGGAAGATGCAAGGTATTTTCTTCCTAATTGAATTCACATTTATTAAATCTTAGAATGGAGGTATCAAGAAATGGCAGAAGAGAAAAAAGGATTTTTCAAAAAGATTGGTGATGCTTTATCCAGTAAGGATGAAGAACAGGCTTCGCAGGAAGCAATGAAAGAAGCTGCAAAAGCAAAAATGCTTGCTGAAAAAGCAAAACAGGAAGCTGAAGCCAAAGCGAAAGAACTGGCTGAATTAAAAAAGAAACAAGAAGAGGAAGCTGCCAACGCTAAGAAGCGCGCAGAAGTAATGAAGCAGCGCGAACTTGAAGAAGCACGCGCCCGCGTTGAGCAGGCTCGCCAGGCAGCAGCAGCCAAACCAAAATATGTCATTATCAAAGAACACACCATTCAAGAAGGGGAAACCCCGAGTCACCTGGCATTGAAGTATTATGGGCATGCCACCCCTCCATACTGGCAGTATATCATTGAGGTCAACAAAGAAGAGATAGGCGATAAGCCATTAGATTACAAACCTGGTAAAGTAGTCAAGATTGCTGAGCTTCCCCCTGAATTGAAAGACAAATAGGTTTCGTATGGCATCCAGTACACTTGATCTGGCAAGTCTATTCTCTGCAGTAACAAAGAACCTGAGCGCCAACCAGGAGACTTTGAATCAGGCAGATTCCTATAATCATAATCATGGCAGCAATATCGTGGATATTTTTCAAACTATCACGACAGCCGTGAAGCAAAAGAAAGGCGCCACACCCGCTGAACAACTGGCTTATGCCAGCGCAAATGTCCGAAAAAGTCAGACCAGTGGTTCAGGTCAGTTCTATGCTGACAGTCTGGCAAAGGCAAGCCAGCAATTCAAGGGCAAGAAGCTGGATTCATCGAATGCGATGGATTTTGTGGC
>JBDKSY010000186.1:0-5461 GCA_039680395.1 Anaerolineaceae bacterium
GTTATTCAAGTGATTGGCAATCCATTTCCTCAGGTGTACATGATACTGGCCGGGGAATGAAATTAACTTTTGGATCAGATCCAGGGCAGTATGCAGCTGGAACAGCACAAATTGCCTTTGAGGCTAAAGGCACGAAAATTTCAGTTTCTACTGACGATAGTCTTTTGGATGTCGCATATGCGATCAATAATGCGACTTATGAGACAGGCGATGAAGTTGTTGCAAATATTGTAGATAATCAGTTGATCCTGTCGAGAAAAACTACAGGCAGCGGGCATGTATTGATCGCCCATGATCAAGAAGGAAGCATCCTGGCAGGTATTGGCATATTGAATGGAAATACGTTTAAAAATCAAATGCAGACACCCAGCAATGCAGCATTTTCTGTCAATAACATAGCTATTAGCCGTTCTCAAAATTCAAGTCTGACAGATGTAATTCAAGGTGTCACAGTAAATCTGGCTGCGGATGCAGAAGGCAAGACTGCCACCATTGATGTCAAATATGATCCCAGCGGCGAAAAATCCGTTTTGAATACTTTCATTAGCAAATTTAACAATCTACAGGCATATCTAAGTGGAAAACTTGCTGTGACAAAACAATCTGATGGAACATATCAACGTGGTTCTCTTTCAGGTGATACCATGTTTCAAAGTTTGCGTATGGAATTGATTCAAAATGTATTGGCTTCAACTACCAATTCAGGTATTTATAAGAATATCGGTGAAATTGGTATCAGCATTTCGGATAGTTTTTCATTGAGCATTACTGATAGCACGAAATTAGAAAAGGCACTCTCGGAAAGTAAACAAAGTGTTACTACTTTGCTCGATAGTGTGATGATAAAGCTGAATTCGAAGCTGGCTCGATTTTTAGGGACCAGTGGATACGTCACCACAGCATCGAATGCATTGACCAGCCAGCTAAAAATGACGAATGATCAAATAACCAGTAAGAATGCATATCTGACCAAAAAGGAAGAATCGCTTCGCACAAGATATGCTCAAATTCAAGCTGAATTGATGCTGATGACCTATCAGCAAGATCAAATGGATAGTATTTATGGCGTTCTTGATCAATATTCATAAAGTAAAGCGGATCGTTAATGAATTTGATTTCTGACGGAGGAAAAAATGAAAGAGATGAATATTTCACCAGTATCAGGCGTTGAGAAAAAAGTTGAACAAAACAATATTGCACAATCTATTGTTGAATCTTCAGTTGAGCGAATAGCAGAACAGCAGTCGAATGAAGCTAAAGAATCTCAACGATCAGAGCAAAGCTCTATGCGAGGATACTCGCTGAAAGATGTTGCACTGAAATTCGAAATTGATAATGTCACCGATGAATTGACCATCTTTGTTGTGGATAAATCAACCAAGAGTGTATTGCGCACCATCCCACCTGAAGAATTAGAGAAATTGAATGCGGGCGACTTGCTTGAGATAGCAGCCTGAGCTGACAATTATTTATGCCGGTTTTATGCAGAACAGAAATTATTATCCGAAGATAAGAATATCAGTAACAGTATCAGTGAAGTGAGGAGCTAACCCATGTTTCAATCAGCCTATTATCGAAATCAAGAATATCGGCAACAAGATGTTATGGGAGCCAGTCCAATGCGGTTGATTGATATGGCTTATGATCTGGCAATACGCGCATGTGAACGAAAAGATTTTGAGAAAGCGGTAAAGACCATTGGTGGTTTACGCGACGCTTTGAATTTTGACTACCCAGAAATATCTTTAGGATTATATCGGCTGTATCAATGGTGCCTGGATTGCATCCGCGGCGGTGACTATATGTCTGCTTCAAAAACTTTACAGGAACTCCGTGCGGCCTGGAAGGAATCAGAAAAGAATTTGGTGCAGCCTGAAAATGAGATGGTACCATCATATGCACAAAATTACGCCGGGATGGGACGATCCATATAAACAAGCCTGAAATGATCTTCAGCTTTCAATAAATACGGACACATACGCCAAGGGATATGGGGGACTTGGCGTTTATTTACTATTCACACAGAATTTATTTCATCTTCACACTCCCTTTATAGTTTCAATATCTTGAATATGTTAATATCCCAAAAGAGCAAAGGAGCTAATTACCATGAGCTTTTGGGAAGCGTTAAAAATCAGTGCCTCAGGGTTAACTGCTCAACGGTTACGGCTTGATATTATCTCTAATAATATTGCCAATGCACAGACGACACGTACCGCTGAAGGTGGACCATATAAACGTCAGGATGTTGTCTTCACGGCAGAGGGACGTGATTCTTTCCGTCCAGCTTTTCTTGCTGCACTTGATAAAAATGGAAGTGTGAAGAATGGCGGTGTAACCGTTTCAGAAATCTTTACCGATACAAGTGAAGGTTCGAAAGTCTATGATCCAACTCATCCGGATGCAGACGAGGATGGATATGTTCTCTATCCCAATGTAGATCCTGTAGTTGAGATGACCAATATGCTTTCAGCAACCCGCTCATATGAAGCCAACCTGGCAGTTGTTGAAGCAGTTAAACGTATGGCCTTGAAAGCCCTGGATATAGTGAGTTAATTATGGCAATTACACCTGTTTCATTAGATATTCTTGGAAAGACGAATGAAGTAAATGCAACCGTAAAACCGGTCAGCAGCGGTATCGAGGCGGTGGGAAGCACCTTTGAGGATCTACTCGCTAGCCTGAATGAATCTCAGCTTAAATCTGACAATCTGGTTAATAAAATGGCGCTGGGAGAAGATGTGGATTTACATGAGGTAATGATCGCTCTGCAAGAGAACGATATTAATTTCAAAGTGGCTTTATCAATACGCGACAAGCTGGTTGATGCGTATCAAGAAGTTATGAGAATGCAGGTTTAATTTAATTCTACCAATCGGATTCGATCAACATGGCAAATCAACTCCAGGAACAAATATCCGTAGTATGGAAAAAAACTCCCGTAGCTCAACGGATCACGTTGAGCGCTCTTATTCTGGCTGCGGTTGTCATCGTTGTGGTTTTGGTTGGTTGGGCTCAAAAACCAACCTATGCGGTTGCTTTTTCGGGGCTAAGTGATGAAGATGCCAGCCAGATCACTGCAAAAATGGATGAAAAAGGAATAGCTTACCAGTTGAAAGGAACTGGGACTGTTCTTGTTCCTTCAGATAAAGTATATGAAGTTCGGCTGGCGATGGCATCTGAGGGTTTACCCCAAAGCAGTACAGCAGGATACGAATTATTCAGTCAGAATATGCTGGGGATGACAGAGTTCAGCCAAAAGGTGAATTACCAGCGAGCCCTCGAAGGCGAACTTGAGCGCACCATAAGTAGTCTTGATGCGGTTGATTCTGTCAGCGTTAATGTGGTCACTCCAGAAAAAAGTTTATTGTCTAGCGATCAGGCACCCACAACTGCTTCCGTGGTTATCAAAGAAAAATCGGGTGGGTATCTGGATGCCGGGCAGGTAAAAGCCATCACCAATCTGGTTGCTTATAGTGTAGAAGGATTGAAACCTGAAAATGTGGTGGTGGTTGACTCGAATGGAAATCTCTTGACAAATGAGGGGGGAAGTTACGCAGGTGATTCGATCATCCAATCGGATAGCCAGCGTTCAGCAGAAATTGCTGCTGCCAATGATGTCAGCAAAAAAGTACAAACCATGCTCGATACGATCCTGGGTCCCAACCGGGCCGCAGTACAGGCAAATGTGATCATGGATTGGTCGCAAAAGGAAGTTGAATCCAGTATATATGACCCAACCCAGGTCGCCGTTCGCAGTTCGGAAAAAATTTCTGAAGATTACCTTGGAACAGGCGAGCAGGCCAGTGGCGTTCCAGGCGCTGAATCCAATCTGCCGACCCCTGTAGCAACGATTGAAGCAGGAACTACTACTGGTGATTACAACCGTACCGATGAAACGATCAATTACGAAATTTCGCAAACAAATACGCATGAGATTTATTCACCTGGCCAGATAAAGAAAATTTCATTGGCGGTGATGGTTGACCAGATCACTGATGCTGCGCAACTTGAAATGATCAAGTCAGCAGTTATTGCAGCAGCAGGTATTGATATGAGCCGTGGGGATACCGTCGCTGTAAATACGATGGAATTTGACCGTTCATATTTTCAAGAGCAGACCGATACCATGGCAGAAGATGAGAAGAACGATCTTTACATGAAAATTGGCGTTGGGATCGGGTCTGCATTGGTTCTTTTCATCCTGTTCGGGTATTTTTCCAAGGTGATGAAAAAGCTGCGCATGTCTTCACGAGCTGCATGGAAACCCATTCTTGCTCCAGTTGCAGTCGCAGCTTTGCAGCAGGGACAACCGGCACCTCAGAAGGCTGCGGTAAAAGCTGCTATCCCTGAAAGTGCACAGACATCGGCGCCGCAAATAGAAATGCCAAAGAAAATTGAGATGATGGAGAATAACAGTCATCCTTCTCAAGGCGCAAAAACTTATCCTGAAGATGAACAACGTGCTCGTGTGATCTCGAAATTAACAGAAGAGAATCCAGCCACCATTGCTGAGATCATCCAAATCTGGTTAAGTGAGGACGAAAAGAACCGTGTCTGAGATCGCAACTGCGCCAACAGGTCTTGAAAAAGCTTCTGCTCTGCTGATCGGATTGGGAGTAGAGCTGTCATCCAAGGTGCTTCAATATTTGAATGAAGGCGATATGGAGCGCGTGCTATTGGCGCTTGGAAAAGTAAACCAGATCCCCGCAGAGGTGCGGCATATTGCTCTGGAAGAAGCCTGTGATTTCAACACCGCAGATTCCGCCATCCGGGGCGGTGGTCTGGAATACAGTCGTCAGTTGCTTTCAAGAACCGTTGGCCCTCGCCGTGGTGCAGAGATCATGGAAAGGATCTCTGTTCATCAGCAGCTTTCTTCTTTTGAAATGTTAAAAAACGCCAATCCTCAAGAGGTGGCAACACTTCTCCAGGAAGAAATGCCTCAAACCATTGCACTGGTACTTTCATACCTTGAAGCTAAAGTAGCGGCAGATATTTTGACCAGTTTGCCAAAGGATCTTCAGATAGATGTGACATTGCGTCTTGCCGTGATGGACCGTGTGTCACCGCAGGTGGTTCAAGTAGTCGAGAGGAGTCTCAAGAATAAGCTGTCTGGGGTGATCAGTGAAGCAGATTTCAGGGCAACTGGCGGTGTTTCATTTTTGGTTAAAATGCTCAACCAGGTAGATCGGGGCGTTCAAAAGACAATTTTTGAAGCTCTCGAAACCACGAATCCCAAGCTGGTTGAAGAGATTCGAGCCAACATGTTCACCTTCGATGATCTGATCAAGCTGGATGATCGTACCATGCAGCGGGTTTTGCGCGATATCAATAAATCTGACCTGGCACTGGCTTTGAAGGCTGCTTCTGAACGGCTACGTGACAAAGTATTTACTAACCTTTCAGAACGTGCACGAGAAAATTTAAAAGAGGAAATCGAAATTCTTGGCCCGCAATTGGC
>JBDKSY010000187.1:0-3048 GCA_039680395.1 Anaerolineaceae bacterium
AACAAGTTCCCAGGAGGAAGGGATAAAGTAAGGGTGTCTGCAGAACTCATCATTTTACGTGTACTCAATTGAATGAATTGGAGTAATGGCAGCAACAAAGGACTTGCAAAGAATAAACCGATAATGCTTTGTTTGAATTTAGTAAAAAGACCTTTCCAAAATGCATTTATCCAAATAGAACCATTCCTCTTATCGTCTTTTGAAAATAATCCATAGCACCACCATAAGACCCAGCAGAAAGCTGCCCATCGAACATCTGCCAGAATAACCAAACCACTAAACAGCCCGGGAAGAAAGATCTTTTGAAAAACGCCAGACGCTTTCCTTCCACGCATTTCGAAAACAAGGAGCCAGGGAGTTAATGCTACTGCCCAGATGAGCGTGATATGCCCTGCGCCAAGATGTGCGATCATTTTTGGCATAAGTAGGAAGACAATCGCACCTGCAACTGCCGGGATTTCTGACACCCCCATTAAACGAAAGAAATAAACCATACCCAATGCACCCAGAACCAGATGTAGTATCGTTAGCAGGTTCAACCCCCACGGTGCAGGTAATGCGATGGCGAGCCAATAAGGCGGATACCAAATTGATGAAAGAGGATCCGCCATATAAGGATATCCTGAAAGTATTGCATTGGACCAGAGAGGGAGTTGATGCCAGGTTGTGATCGAATCTTTAGTGTAGAGAAGATTTGGGTAATGACTGATGGCATAATCTGAATATTCCCCATTTACAGGAAAGGGAAACTGGTTGATCCCTACAAACAGAAACCAGCATAACACAGTAAATATTATGAGAAGAATGTACCAATGCTTACTCATCTTTTACCATATATATTTCAATATCCCCTTGTTGCTTTACCAATGTTAAGTTATTCGCATTAAGTTCATGACCTATGAGCTTTTCACGCACACCATAGACAACGTACCTTACATTTTCCTTTACAAACCATTGTTGGATGTCCTGTTCCGACATCTCACCACTATAATATGCGTCCAATCGGTTTAATTGACGGTTTGCATCAATTGTCTCAAAAGGATGTCCATAAACCACGCGCAAGTCGGTCTTTGCTGGAATGATATTACCAATTTGTGGTGAAGCCAATACTACACTCTGTGCGGGTGCGTTTTCCTCCAGCCATTGTAGAGAAGTTACCTCATCCTGTGTTAGGTAATATAGGGAATCATTTTTTCGTAATGCGCCAAAGATTCCTGCTAATAATATGATATTGGTGATCAAGGATAATGCCAGGACTATCAGCGGAAATCTTTTTAATGAAGCAGGTCTTTCCTGATGGTATTTATCCAGAAAAACACCCGCCATCAAACCGACTGGAACAAAGTAACCAACCAGAAATCTTCGCTGCAGATTAAAGGGGAGATACAATAATACTGCTCCACCAATGATCCAGATAATAAAAGGAAAGAATTGGGTTATAAATTGTGGTTCTTTGCGATATTTTCCTATTGCGAGTACTGCTAAGATCAAGGCTGGGGTGAAAGAAAGGACCACATCCCATACTGGGGGAGCAGAAGTAACATTTTGCGTATTCCATTGCGCCAGCATGGGATCAGAAATGATGGCAAAGAATTGATAAAGCAGATACGCCCCACCTCCAATAGTGGTAATTCCAAGCTTAATAATATTGATCTTCTGCTTTTTAAAACCATTTGCTACTTCAATAGATAATACGATTATGCAAATGATCACGACTCCAAAAGGCATTACCAGCGACAACAATAATGTTAGGTCAAATAAATAGGTTATCCTGGCCCAGGTTTCAGGCAACAAATATAAATAGATGATCCAAAGCATTAATGCAATACCAAGGGGAAAATGCGGATTTGCCAGAGCTGAAAGAAATGGATATGCTTCTGAAACCCAAAAGTCAGTTGGGATTACATTAAAAGGCAATAGCAACCAGCCCATTCCTGAACCAAAAAGGAGCAGGATCATCGTCAATATCTGGATCTTTTGATCCTGAATTAATCTTCTTATCCACAAACTGATCGCAGATGCCAGACATGAAGCGCCAATGATGCGTGCAATTTGAAAAACCAGCGGTATTGGAAGATGAAACCAGCGACAAATATGACCAAGGAATAAGTAATATAAGAAAATAAATACCCCATCCCCTTTTTCGCTGCTGTAAGGAAGGGTAAAACTCCATTCTCCTTGCTGACCTTCCATCATTTTTGCCAGATAGGAATTACCATCTACTGGTGCAATGATAAGGCTGTTAAATATCATTGCGTCTTTTTCCCAGGCAAAACCAGCGATCATGGGAATACAAATTACTATGACAAAAATAAATATGAGAATCAGGTGGTATTTTTTCATTTTATTGTCTGTTACATATTTTAGACCAGATTATGAGAATATGGAACTTGCCAGCCAGGCAACCTGACTCTATAATCAAGGTATGAATCAAGCACCCCATTTATACAAACTGCAACAATTGGATAATGAGATTGACCGGTCAGAAATCCGGTTGAATGCGATAGCACGGATCATTGCATCCGATAAAGAAATTGTTGATGCCACGCGGCTTTTTGATGAAGCAAAGGGTGAGACGCGTCAGGCAGAACATGGGTTAAGAGAAAAAGAAGAAGCTGTAAAGGAAATCCGGATTAAAATCGCAACCAGTGAACAATCTCTATATGGGGGAAAAATTCGCAATCCTAAAGAGCTGCAGGACCTTCAGACTGAAATCGCTTCACTAAAGAAAAGGCTTTCCATTGCAGAAGACGCACAACTTGAGCAAATGATCCTTCTTGAAGCCTGTGAAGCACAGACAAAACTGGCTGATGAACACCTTAAAGAGGTAAGAAACAGCAAAGCGAGCGAACTATCGTTACTTTTAGGTGAGCAGGATACACTACAGAAGAAACTAGAGCGTCTACGCAAAGAACGACCTGCCACAACGGGATCAATTGCTTCAGAAGCTTTACAAAAATATGAAAGTATTCGTTTAGCAAAAAAAGGCAGAGCCGTCGTCGCAATTGTTGATGATTCTTGTGAAGGTTGCGGAGCCGCCATTCGCCC